>VBBH01000047.1 GCA_005888695.1 Candidatus Bathyarchaeota archaeon | reverse complement strand
TTCGGCATCGCGATCTTCGTCTTTTCACCGATTGCAGGACGCCTCTCGAACAGGTATGGTCCGAAACGGATCGTGACGACCGGGATGATCATGGAGACTATTGCACTCTTCACCCTTTTCATGATAACCGGTGATTCGACTCCGCTCTATTACTTCACGCCAGTCTTTGCCTTCTTCGGGGCGGGATTCGGTCTCTCCCTGCCGCAGCTTACAAACACAGTTCTAGCGAGTGTTCCATTCCAGAAGGCAGGCGTGGCTGCGGCTGCTAACAATACGATTAGACAGATCAGTGCAGCCTTTGGCGTTGCGGTTCTTGGAGCTGTTATGGTTGCTCAGATTTCAGCTGTTGGCCAAGCGGATCTTGCGGTGTCGAGCCTGCCTCTTGCGATCAAAGAGAGCTTAGGCAGGCTTCTCAGCTCAGGACTGACCGGAGGCACTGCTCCTGCTCTTCCCGCAAACGTTAGTTCAGCGACGCTGCTTATTGTTCACGGGATTATCGCGGATGCTATCACGCAGGGAGCTCGATGGGC
>VBBH01000046.1 GCA_005888695.1 Candidatus Bathyarchaeota archaeon | reverse complement strand
TCTAAGGTTGAATTGAACCTTCCACGTTCAAAAAATCCTGTTATGACCGGTACCCACCCCCGGTTCTTTATGTCTAAATCATGAGGAGACGATTCGATTTTCAACGGAAAAGTGTTGATTTCTGAACTGTCTCTAGGGGAAAACTGTCTCGTTGGCTTTCTGTCCTCCTTCCCCAAGTTTTTCCTCGAAACTAGTATGTCCCTCTAGTGCTCAATTTTCACGCTCAATTTGTAAACCTCTCGAGGAAGGTCACGTCCCCTGTTCGAGGGAATTCTAGAAGTTGACGAGATGAGCGGGGAGGTGTTGGGACGGCAGGATACTTTCCATATGGACCGCCGTTTGTGGTCGTGATGAGCCCAATGGATTCTGGACTTGCTAGTGAATCTCTATGTCTCCTCCAGCTAATGGTCCGGACTTAGAATATCCGGTTCCTAGGGTTATCGAGAAGTTGTCCTGTCTCGGGACTGGGGAATCATTATCCTGGACGCTGATCACGTAGCTAGTCTCCAAGCCGTTCTCGGTACCGGCTCCCTTGAACGTAGCTGTGTTACCGTTGAAATTGACCGAGTCTATCAAGACCGTCCGGAAGGTCATGCTGATCGCATGGTCGAAGTAAGCGGTCTTACCCCTTACCCGGCCAGACGCGTCCACTGTTAGTTCAGTGCTGAAGCTTCCATGGTCCTGTAAGGGGTCAACAAAAATGTACCCGCCACCTGTTACTTTGCAGGTTGTTCCAAGTGGACAGTTGGTGGGGACGGTCGTCGTGCGCATAACATAGTCGAAGCTCCGGGCTGCATCCGCATCAACCAATAACGGGTCGCCTTTCACAGACGCTTTGGACAATGCGGTGACGCTGAACAGGGTGTCGCCAGTGATCGGGTTCCCGATATCTGTCAGTGGGACAGTTACCGTGATCGTTCCCTTTGCAGTGTTGATCGATCCAGTCTCCGCCTTCTCCGCCGGATAGAGTATGACCTTGCAGTTCTGTGGGGTGTTCGTGATGCAACCGTCGCCCATTATTCCTGATGGACTCGCGGAGAGCCCGGTTCCAGCGAAGAAGGGTGTTATCGCTCCCGTCGTGGCATTGGCTCCGGCGTAGAATATTCTGTAGCTCTCCTCGCCACCGTCACCTGTCGAGAGGAACTGCCATCTTGTCAACCACGCTATCCCGTCTGTGCCTGGTGGGGGTAGGAGAGAGGCGAGGCTGGCAACCTGCATTGTAACGGTCAAGTGTGAAAGGTCGGGCTGGGACAGTTTGACGGAGAGTATGTCTAACGCGGGTTGGTTGGACCCGGGACCGGTGAGGGAATAGTGTGGGACCTGTGCATCTCCGGCTGGATCAGTGACCCCTGTTGCGGTGTTGGATGATCCTTTGAGCGTCGTCCCTAAAGCTGTTGGGCCGGCATTCTGTGTAAGTTCGTACAGAGCTGCACCGTGATGCTGGTTTGTGAGATCATTATACATGATGTGCGCGGCCCCGTTCTTGTCAAGAGCGAGAGAGAAGAAATCGGCAAGACTCCGGTCCCCTCCGGAGATTGAGCAACCCAACCCCCCGGTGCATAATTGTCCATAGTCGGTCGGGTGCTCGCTCGCCTGCGTCATGTACACTGTAGGCGCTGCTAACAATGCGTTCTGGACCTGGACGAAGTAGGTGAACCATTTCACCGTGGTTGCTGCTTGGCGGTTGTTGAACCAAGACGGGAAGTTGTTCGGATCACCTCTCACTGCCGTCCCATAGAAAACAATGTCGACTGTTCCATTCGCGCCCGCGGCAGCCCATGGCATGACGTTGGTATTGGCCGGGTTTCCGTTTACCTGCAACGGCAAGGACCAGCTATTGCCCTTGTTCTTTGAGACTGTGACGTATACGTTGTTGTTGTTCGAGTCCACCCAGGCGACGTAGACATTCCCGACACGGTCAGTAGTCAACGAGGAGAACAAATGGCCCACAGCTCCACCCGGACTGGGCGGCGTCGCGACCGAGTTGAACTGTAATCCGGACCTATGTCCGGGTAACACGTGTGCTACTGCAATCGACACATGGTTCCCTGCAATGCATGGGAGATAGAGCATCCTCAACACTGGATCGAAGGTTAATCGGCCACACGGCGCCCCGCTCCCGACAAATTCTGTGGTCGCCGCGTTCGTGAAGACCAACCCGCCAGTAGCGTCCAACGGTCCGGTCGAGCCGGCTGAGGATAGGACCTGCGAGCCGGTCGCTATCTGACGATAGGTGAGGAAGACTGTATTGTCCGTGACGGATGATGTTAATCCGTTGTCGACTGCCAGCCACTGTCTATCGTCGACGGGAATCAGTGAGGCGAAATTGTTTGTCCTCCAGTTGTTCCCTCCATCGTTGGAGACAGCGACGAGTATGGAGGCTAGACCTTCAAGGTCAGCGAAATACAGGTTCCCTTGATCGTCGGTTATCACGTCAGAATCACCTCCTCCAGCGGGGGAAATGTTCGGGCGTAAGTCCAATGATGATATGAGGTTGAACGTCTGTCCGCCATCAGTCGATTTAGAAAGGAAGCTCTGTCCAGTTGAGAATCCCCATGGCCCGGTTGAATACACATTCCCCGCTTGGTCAATGTGAGCCAACGGTTCGCCCTGTGTCCGCTGTGCGTCCACTACAGTCGCAGGTCCGAATCCTATGCCTCCTGTCGGGAAGGATGGGTTCTGTACTGGAGGCGTGTTGGAAATGACGAGGTTTGCAAAGCCAGAGTATGCCGAGGCGAGGACGAGGAATGGAACTGTTCGGATCTCATATTGTCCTGGAGTTGGACTCTGTATCATGACCTGTTCCTGAGTCTCTCCACCGCCTGCTGTGGACGATCCGACAAGCTGTCCATCGCTGGTCCGGTAGACGTAGAGATCAAAGTCGTTGCTCCCGCTCGCCCATGTAATTGTAATGTTGGCAGATCCCGTGTGGGTCAGCCAAAAATCGGGCGCTAGGTCGATATTGAGGAGGAAGTGGTCGCATTGAAGATTAGGGTCCGCGGTGGGTGGGCACTGCGCGGGGTCTGCGTTAACTCCCGCGGCGAAGAATTGCCCCTGCCATGTCAGACTGGACGGTGATGTGGATATCGTTCCCCCGGAGGGTGTTGCGGCGCGGGTCGGATGACTCGCTATGCCGATCACGCTTGAGAATATTGCGACTAGCAGAATGATGATCTTGATTGGTTTAACGTAGCGTTTCCTGTTGAGGGTGACTGACAAGGGAGGTTCGGATAGTCGAAGCTACAGTCTAGGAAGAAAAGGAATATTCCGAAAACAAATATTTCTAGAAAGTCGATAATTTCGATTCCCGATATATCGTAAACAATCTTCCTAGAGAGAATCAGTGGTTGTCCTGTAGACGCGGCTGGAAATCCAGACCCCGCTGAATAGCACCAGTGCACCGCCAGCCACCCAGATGATCGGTTGATA
>VBBH01000045.1 GCA_005888695.1 Candidatus Bathyarchaeota archaeon | reverse complement strand
GCTCCCACTCATCTACACTCTCTTTTCTGAGAGACTTGATTTTTGTCAGTGTCTAAAAAAGGCTCCCCAGTACAAGCGCATCAGTTTCGGCTTGCTCTATCATCTATCAGCGGTTGACCAACAGACGCGATGCCATCTTGATTTCGCTCGATAAGATGCGGCAGAACAGTCTCGAATTGAATCGACAAGTCCAGCTTGTGAGAGCTCTTCTGGACGAAATAGCGGAAACTCGGAAGAAAACTCTGTCCAAACAATAATCGGCTTAGAGCGCCGGAGAGGGCTTAAGAGCGGGCCTTTTCAGCCGCGTCCCGCATACAGAGCATTTGGAGAGGGATCGATAACGCGACTCACAAGGTATCGAGACACGGACGGGCAGGAAAAAATCGGAGCCTCAACAGATTCAAACCAGATTGTTGAAGTCAAGAAATCAGGAGATTCTGGAGAGCCGCTACTAGAATTCCTTCAGGGACGGGACATTGAAAAGAAAGTGCAGTCCGCAATCAAGAATGGTGTCGGTGGTGGAAAGAATCAGGTTGTCAAGCTGGATCGCGTGACAGTGCTTCCGCCGGTAAGGAGGCCGGGCAAGATCATCTGCATGGGAGGCAACTTCTCTGATCATCTCAACGAAGGAGCGAGCTCCCTGCCGCCCTTCCCTATCTCCTTCTTGAAGGCCCCTTCCGCATTGACGGGTCACTTGGCACCGATACTCTATCCGCCAAAAGTCAAGCTTCTCGATTATGAGGTCGAACTCGCAGCTGTGATTGGGCAGAGGTGTAAGGACGTGTCGAAGGAGGACGCGTTGGACTACGTCGCAGGTTTCAGTGTCTTTGATGATATCAGCGCGCGTGATATTCAATTTGCGGAGATGAAGCGTGGATTCTGTAACCTTGGGAAGAACTTCGCAACCTTCGCTCCAATGGGACCCTACCTTGTAACGCCTGATCAGGCTGGAGAACCGGACAACATGAAAATGGAATTACGGGTGAACGGTAGCACGAGACAGTTGTCGAGCACTAAAATGATGGTTTTCAAGATCAGAGAATTGATCGAGTTCTTCTCCTCGATGACTCTAGAGCCCGGGGATGTAATCACATCTGGAACCCCTTCAGGAGTGGCTATCTATCGCAAACCGGACAAAGAGCCCTACCTATTGCGACCGGGAGATGTCATAGAGAGCGAGATTGAAAGCCTAGGCAGACTCAAGAATACAGTTGTCGAGGACAAGGCCGCTTACAGGGTCAGCTCAAGGAACCCTTGAACCGTTTCGCGGATCATCTACTTCTCAACTGGGGCTTTGCTGGTATTTCCCCACTCGAACCAAGACCCGAGATAGTTTCGGACGTTCGGATAGCCTAACAGTTTCAGAACAAGATATGTTTGGGCAGCCCGATATCCGGCCTGGCAATAGGTTATGATCTCCTTGTTCGGATAAACTCCCTCTGCAGAGTAAATCCTTTCCAGCTCGTTTCTTGATCTTAGAAAGCCCTGCGTTGACACCGTACGACTCCAATCGATGTTGCGAGCGGTTGGGATATGACCTCTGCGTGCTGCTCTGACCAGTGTCCCGTCATACTCTTCTTCGGAGCGCACATCAAGAATTGTCCTGTTCGGATCATTGAGGGACCCCAGTACATGGTTCATTGTCGCGAGTACCTCTGGATTGACATGGGCCTTGAAGCGGCTGGGTTTGGGTGCCGTTGGTTCAGTGGTTGTTTCGTGTCCTTCTTTTCGCCAGGATCTCAGGCCTCCATCGAGCATGCTTGCTTTCCTGTGACCAAGGTAGTGTAATAGCCAGACTCCACGTGCAGCCATCATCCCGCTTGTTTCTTCGTAGAATACGACGTGTTTGTTTGGTGTGAGTCCAATAAAGCCCAGAAGTCGTTCCATCTGGTTTCTGAAAGCTCTGATACCGGTCGGGCTCGTGTCACTCCAATGATATTCGGTCATTGGCAGGTCCACAGCCTTAGGGATGTGTTCAGTGTGATAGTCGGTGAACGGACGCGTGTCGACAAGTAGTATTGCGTGATTGTTTGCTAGCGCAGCTGTCTGCCGGGCCGAGATAACGAGCGGAACCGACATGATCTAAAGGACCAGAGTCGAGGAATGAAAAAAGGCTTGTCTGCTCTTCTTACATTGTGTGATATTGGTGGCGGGCCCGGCGGGAGTTGAACCCGCGACAACCGGGTGTCCTCCTTCAAAGGTAAAAGCCTCACCAGAGCCATGATTCGGCTCTACCGGTGCTCTACCTCTTTAGGATCCTGAAAGGACCTGGCTAAGCTACGGGCCCCATTATTCCTGAGGCGACCAAGACGCCGATATATAGCGCATTTTCTCCCTCAACCCTTCAGATTGACAGTACAAGTCCAACCATTAACTCCGGGTGATTATGACGCGTTGGTCGACCTTTGGAAGCAAGCAGGTCTCGAGTACCGGCCTAATGGACGCGATAGCAAGCTTTCGATAGTAGTCCAGATGTCACTAGACCCAGAACTTTTCCTCGGCGCGTTTCAGAATGGACGTCTCATAGGTAGTGTGATAGCGACGTTCGATGGCAGACGGGGATGGGTCAATAGACTGGCTATTGTTCCTGAGGAAAGGCGGAAGGGGGTGGCCAAGGCCTTGATAGCGCGAGCGGAGAAGCTTCTACGGCAAAGAGGAGCAATGATAATCGGGGCACACGTCGAGCGCGAGAACACTGCATCATTACGATTTTTCGAGAGCTGCGGTTACAACCTGCGCGGTGACATGGTTTACGTGTCCAAGCGGGAAAGGTCCGACGTTTAGGAAGCCTTGGTCACTGAGTGCAACTCGTTCGCATATGGTCTGACAGTGTCAGGTCCAAAGTCGAACGGCAAGTCAGCCGCTCGAAACAGTTCGGGCAGCGGCTTGGAGCCGCCCAGTGACATTGCACGTTCATAGGCAGTGATCGCTCCCTTCTGGTCTTTTCTGTACCTGGTCCAGAGTCCCAATGCTCCTAGGAAAGCGATGCCGTACTCGATGTAATAGAACGGATATCCGAAGAGGTGCAGTTGTCGTTGCCAGTAGGTCGAGCGATAGTCTTCCAATCCAGCCCAGTTTTCGGAACCACCGAATTTTGATTGGAGTTTGAACCAAGCTTCTCTCCGTTCATCATGAGAATGACCCGGGTGAGTATAGATCCAGTGTTGGAAGGAATCGATTGTCGCAATCCATCCCAAGAGTTTGATGATGCTTGAAAGGTGCAACTTTCGGGATCGCGCCGCTTCCTCTTTGTTGTAGAAGGTGCCGGTGAAATGTTCGCCGCCGATTATTTCCATAGTCTGAGACGCTACTTCAGCGAACTCTATCGGGACGTTGTCAGATCGGTAGTGATAGAGCAGGTTCATTTCACGGGTTAAGAACGAGTGGAAGCTATGTCCCGCCTCATGTAGAAGGGTCCAGACGTCTCCGTCGCGGCCGACTGCGTTCATGAATATGAATGGCAGTTGCACCTCGGCCATCTCCTGCGAGTAGCCACCAGGGGCCTTGCCCTTTCGACTTTCAAGGTCCAAGAGATTGAGTTCCCGCATCTTCTTCAGATACTCAGCGAACCTCGGGTTCACTCTCTCGAAGATCTGTATGCATCCCTTGACTAGTTCAGGAGCAGTCTCGAAAGGACGAAGCGGCGGTTTGCCCTCGGGATCCACTGCTAGGTCCCATGGCCGAAGCTGATCTAGCTCAAGGTTCTGCTCTCGCTGTTGGTCTAGTTCTCGAATAAGGGGCACGATGTATTGCTCAACCGCCTTGTGATATCTGAAGCAATCCTCCGGCGTATAATCGAATCTCTCACGTCTGGGGAAGATGTAGTCACGATAGTTATCGAAGCCTGCATTCTTCGCTATCTTCTCCCTTAACTCTATGAGGTCATCATAGATCCGGTCGATCTCTTCATGATCCTTTCGTCGTCGTTTCTCACCTAGTAACCATGTATCCTCTCGAACTTTTCTACCAGGTTCTTCTTGATATCGTCCGAGTTGTTGCATAGTTTTTTCCTGTCCATCGTACATGACGGTCATTCCGCCTACGATTTTCTCGTACCTTTGCCAGAGCTTGGCCTCCCCCTTTTCTAGTTCTACGTTCTCCTTCCGAAATAGGGCGATACTGTTCTCGCGTTTCCGATCGAGGACTGAGTACTTGTCGCGTGGGAGGCTCTTTCTAGCTGGAGAATCGACGTATTTCCGGTCGAGCTCCGCGAATCCGAGTTTTATT
>VBBH01000044.1 GCA_005888695.1 Candidatus Bathyarchaeota archaeon | reverse complement strand
AGTGTCCCGATCGAGCCTTGCCTAACAATCACGAAAAAAGGATTCATGTTCTACTATTCGAGAGCGAGAGTCGCTCGGCGGTACAAGAACTACTGCAAATAGTTTCGAAGAAATTTCCGTCTAACATCAACATCCTAATTTACGAAGTCGAAGATACACTCTTCCGAATGGTTCTCACTTCTCTACAAGAAGCCGCCTCTCTTTCTTCCGAGGGAAAAAATAGAGGAGGCCGGTAAGGGTTACCGGCTTTCGCTCGAGGCTCCAGGAGTATACGACGGTAACGGGCTTCCTTGCAGGGTTTCTGTTGCTCGGATGCCACTTATCGATGAGACTTTCCGAGTCAAGAATTCCATGGCTTGCTGTGGCGTATCGGACGTAAAGATGACTACGCCATCATGTGCTCCGAATGTACTCCACGCCCCGAGGACTTCGATGCCTGTACTAGGTCTCTTCTCAATACCCTTCAGTTCGCTGGCGACGCTGTTGATTTCAGAAGGTTCTGCCTTGATCAGACAGACGTAGCCGAATTTCACCAAGGGTCCTCGAAGGGACTCCTTCACGACCTCATACACTTCTTAACACTTTCCGTAGCCTCCGCCAGCAAGAATAAAAGACCTTTGGCCACACCGGGATTGTGGAGTCAGACCGAAGAATCCGAATTCCCTGCGGCGGCTTGGATTTCGGGTTCTGTCGTGGTTCAATGCCTGACATGTTTTTGATGAGCGCTTATATTCTTGGATGGAGAAGACAGTATCGCGGTGCCGGGGTTTCTCGTTGCCAAAGACGTTCAGTCCTCTGAGGGTTACTTTTGTCGGCATCATGCCCACACTATTCGCTCACTGTCAACACTGCATGGAGGTCATGCATGCGACAGCAATGTCTCCCTACTCGGAACAGCTAGAAAGCTATCCGGAGGACGTAAAGAAACAGTACTTCCAGCTCTCAGAGATGGCGCAGAAGCTCAAGGCAGAGTTCGGCGAGGCAGTCATATTCGACCCAGTGGACTCGATGTCCCCGCAGGGGGTCTGGTTATCGATCAGGCACCGAATCATGAGAACCCCATGCATCTTGATTCAAGGAAGCAGAGTATTCAGCAAAATTCCTGACTATGAAGAGCTGAGAGCGAGGATACAGGAAGCGTTGGAGTACGGCCGAATAGCCTCAACCGAGGCTTCTCATTAGATCGATCGTCCAACCAGAGAGATAAGCTCAATCGTCTTCGCCAGGTCATCAATGCGCAGCTTCGCTACAAGGTGAAGCCTCGACGGCTCTTCCTCAAGCATCAGAGAATCAACAGTGTTTAGGTCTCTCAGTCTCGCAGCTAAACTAGTTCTCTTAACAAATTGGCTCGCAAAATCAACACCCATTGAATAAACCCAGTATCCCAGCTCGCTGAGTTCTGGGATCTTGACCTCTTCCGTGCCTGCCGTCTCCCAAGTGAGCTTCACCTTCTTTCTCTGTCTCGTAATCTCAACCTGGAATTTTACTGGGTCGGTTAGGGTAGCCCAGCAGTTGAGTTTGTCATGGTCCCTCGTGATCAATGCATAGGGATAGTAGATCAGATTCTCTCTTGCACCCAGCGTTAACGCGAATTCTAGCTCTTTGAAACCATCAGAGGAATTGTTCATCTGACACTTGATTCTAAGGCCCGCATGTCCGAACGATGCAAATTTCACCTTGGCCTTCTGGGAGAATCTACTGTCAAACCAATGAGCATATCTTCTGAGGGTCCTATGCTTCCAGTAGGACCCGAGAAAATAAACGACTACAAGGACAGTGGCTAGAGCCGCGACAACTTCGATATCTGAGAAGACGAAGGCCAAGACGAGTAACTAGAAGTTCCGCTGTGCAGGGGTGTTATCTAAGTTTCAGGGAACTCGCTAGTGAGCGTAGGCTGCGGCGTCTCTGCTTCCGCAGCCCTTGTAAGCGTCGGTCCTGGAGTCAAACCCGATGTGCTCGCTGGCCCGACTCTGATACGCCGGTAGGCCTGAAAACCATCGTATGACAGCACCAGTCCGAGAATTGTCAGTATTACAGCGATTCCGCCCGCAACCGCATTTCCGTAAACCTTCAGCGGCGTGCTAGTTGTAACTGCAATGTCAAGCGTTGCATAGGCAGTATAGCCTAAGGCAACAATGGTTGTGCCAAGCATGAATATTGCTGGTATGCCAGTCAGTAATGTTGTCCTCCTGATCTTTGCGAGCCATAGTGTGGTGACAAGGAGGGTTACACCCGCAAGGAGCTGGTTGGAGCCACCGAACAGGGTCCAGATGAAACCCCAAGGAGCGCTGAATCTCGTGCTCGTAAGAACGAACGTGATTATCGACACTATGATCGAAGTGGCGTAGATGTTCTTGAGAAAGCGTACGCCAACCATCTCTGAGATGGCCAGCCTCGCAAACCGGAGGGCTAGCTGGGTCAATGTAAGCCCCAGTATCAGAACCATAAGGGCCATGATCGCGATCGACGCGGCTGACGGGATCAGCAGGTTGCTAAGATACTTGGCTCCACCGCTCACATAGAGCGATAGCGCACCACCTTTCGTCGAAGAAAGAGCTCCCACAGCTACGACCGAGGTCAGGCCCAGAATCCCTTCAAGCAGCATCCCACCTCCGCCTACGAAGTGGGCGTCTGCCTCATTGTCCAGCTGCTTGGATGAAAGTGATGATCCAATTAGGCCATGCCAACCCGAACACGCACCGCAGGCTATCGTAACGAAGAGAAGAGGCCATAATGGAAACGAGATGGTACTAATTAGCCCGGATCCAGCGCCTATGGCGACAGGTGCAAACCAGTTGGTGAAGAGGGGCTGAGCAAAAGTCTGAGGTGCAACGAACGAGCTTCCTATGATTGCCGCAATCACGAAGTAGGCAACGTAAAAACCCAGATAGTTTATCGGCATAGCGAAACTCCATAATGGTAAGACTGCTCCGAGAAAACTGAACCCTAGCATGGTGATCAGTAAGATATCCTCCTGCAACTGGGCATCCGGCACAGCAGAGACGAATGCTGAGTTGATCGCGCTCCCAAACACGACCTGGCTGAGATAAACAGCTAGCGCAACCATTGCGAGAGAAATTCCGGTAACTGCAACAACATTGACCTTGGCCCTGAATATTGCATAGCCAGACGCGACTCCTATTACAGCGATTAGAAGGAAAGATACCATCGCAGCCGCACCTCCCGCACCCGAGCCCTTCACTACGGGAAGAAGCGCTCCCAAGAAAGCTGAGAAGATGAGAATCGAGTAGAACGCGAGAAAGGCAACAAGGACCTTTCGCGCCCTAGTTCCTATCAACTGGTACGTTAAAGGTCCAAGAGACGCGCCTTCGTTTCTTACGGATGAGACCATCGAATTGTAATCGTGCAACCATCCCAACAAAGAATTTCCGATCAGTATCCAGAGAAATCCGGGCAACCATCCCCAGACTATCGCTAACGCAGGACCTGTAACTGGTCCGAGCGCGGCGATGCTCTTCCAGTGCCAACCCAGCATAACATACTTGTTTGAGGGAAAGAACTCGACACCATCCATGTACGTATGCGCAGGCGTGGGACGATTGGGGTCAGACTGCACGACACTTCGATCGAACCATTTCACGTAGAACTGATAGACGATACTATAGACGACGATACCGCTCAGCATTACTATGAGCGATTCATACAATCTAGAATCGTGCAGGCAACTTGCCGGCGAAAATATAAGAATACCGGAGCAAATTGACCCGTTATAAGGCGTAATAAGCGAGAAACCGTTCAGAATCTTGTTTCTGAGCCTAAAGACAGGCTTTGAGCCATTTTAGAGACCATATCGAGGCCGTTAACTTCCTTATCGTACAATGGTAAGACTGCCCTTATCATTCCCGGAAATTTCTGTTCAGCCTGTTTCAAATATCCAGCTTGTTCAGCCATTCGGTTGGCAACATACGGCGATAATTTTTCGATGTCAACGGTTGGAATAACTTCGTTGACGATGACTCCTCCGATGGGAATCTGGAAGGCTTGGACCCATGTGATGAACCGTTCGATCACCGCGATGGGGAGGGCGAGTGGCAAGGTTACGAAAAAGAATGCGGTCCTCTCCGAGTCGATGAGGATTCTTCTGGCCTCCTCCGTCTTCTTCTTGGTTCCTGCCAGCGAGATTAGGAGTGGGTCCTTCTTCAGCTCCTGAACTATCTTCTCTTTCCGGAAGGAGAGCTTTGTGCGCAGAGACATTGACTCTTCTCGGCTCTTGATCATCTTGTTGAGCCAGAGGTTGTAGACCTTGGACATGCCCAGCAGTCTGTACGTGTGCGCTACTGGTGCCGTGTCGAAGACGTACGCGTCATACTTTCCGCTCAGGATTAGGTCAACCATATCATCGAACATCGCTGACTCCTCGAAGGAAGGATTCGTCGTGGCGATCTCGATAAACGGCTCAACATCAATGGGGATGTCTGCGAACTTTAGAAACTGGACGAGCCGGTCTTTGATCTCGCGTTTGTACCTCTCTATGGTTGAGGAGATGTCTATCTCGTCAGCGTAGAGGTTTTTGGTTCCTTCAATCTTCCTCGTCCCCTTCTTCCAGAGATCTTGTCCGAAGAGGCTTGAGAGGCTGTGGACTGGATTGGTGGAGGAGATCAGAGTCTTCTTTCCGAGCATCTCGGAGAGATAGTAGGCTGTTGCGCCGGCTAGTGCTGTCTTGCCAACTCCTCCCTTTCCGCCGAAGAAGAGATACTTCAGTTCCTTCTTTCCCGAGATGAAAGAAGAGAATGATTGGTCCGGCTTGGCTGTCTCCATGGTTACTTATCCGTAGAGTATGTTTGCTACGTTTGATATCATCTGCAGACCTTTCGGCTCTCGGTCAAGCATCGGTACGATTCCTCTGATGAGGCTCCCGAACTCTCGCTGAATCTGTTGAAGGTGTTCTTGTTGTGAAGATATCTTGTTCTTCAAGAAGCCTGGAACATCCGTCTGGTCCTTCAACTCCTTGGGATATACTTGGTTTACTACGACTCCGCTCACTGTTACGTTAAACTCCCTGAACATCTCCAGTGCTTTCCGTGTGTCTAGAATAGGCATTAGTTCGGGGATTAGCACGTAGAAGAACGCGGTGTGTTTTCGGTCGCGGACCATTGTGCTGACAAAGTCGAGACGCCCCCTGATGTACTCTAGCTCTTTCAGGACAAGATCTTCTTGGGCGAGGCTTCCCTTGCTGCCCATAACAGTAGCGGCCTCGCCATACTCCCCAGCTTTCTTCCTCACGCTGACAATCTTCTCGACCCACTGGTCTAGAATGTCGGCCATGCCAAGGAATCTTATAGCGTGCCCATGGGGCATCATGTCGAACACGTAGTAGTCGAATTTGCCGGCGGTCATCAGCTCAACCATGGCATCGAACGTGGCTGACTCCGCCATCGCTGGCTCAGCGGCGGACGAGTTGATGTAATCCTCCACCTCCTCGGGGATCGTTTCCATCTTGTACATGTCCTTGATCTTCTTCCTAATCTCCTCCTGATACTCTGCGATTCTCTGATCAGCGTCGATCTCAACAGCATAGAGGTTCGCGGCGAGTTCGACCTCTCCATGGCCGAAGATCTTCTTCTCGAAAATGTCCGAGAGGCTGGCCTGAGGATCAGTCGAAAAAACGCAGACCTTCTTTCCTCTACTCGCTAGCCAGTAGGCGGTTGCCGCTGAGAGAGTTGTCTTGCCCAGCCCGCCCTTGCCACCGAAGAGAATGTACTTGACGTCGGGGTTAGATGCAAAGTAGTCGGCCATGCCTGCTCTGGTAGCAGCGCTCATGGCCGTCCGTCGACAACTCCCTAGTACAACGAGTCGGTAATGTCCCGATCCCTGAGCAGTGTCTGCTTCCATGTCTTCAGAGACGGGACCGCGTAGGGGAGAAGCCTGAGACTGTAGTAGGGCGGCAGTACAGGTATGCCGAGCATGTCACCCATTGTGATAAGCATGAACAGGTTCTCCATGTGCATTCTCAGCCTCAACGCGTAGGTTACCATTCCATGCAGAGCCATGCCATAGAAGAGTCCCTTTGCAGCCTTCGCAACCTCGCTCTGCTTCTTCTCTCCCTTCGGCTCTTCCTTCTTTCCCATCTCTCTCGAGTAAGACAACGGACCTACGTTGCTAAAATAGATGCCTACACAAGGCGCTAAACGCATTAATCTAGAGATTGTTTCTCGACGAGAAGTGGACCATGCCTAACACTGGCGCCGTAAGAACGGTGAACATCGAAGTTGGGAAAAGGCAATCGCAGCCTTCAAGACTAGCTCTCCAGGCCTCTAATGACTGCATAGGCAGCTAGAACGAAATTATTTGATACCCATGCGAGACCAATTTTCTGAGGCTAGGATGACCGTGGTATTCATCAAGCAGAGGAACGCCCGCATCCTGGATCCCTGTAGTCACACCGAAAGACGCGGCGCAGTACTTGCAGGCTAGAGATCTGTCCTTCAACCCCGCGTAGAGTTCATTATACTTATTGTCCTGCTTTGAGATTTCTGGAATCCATTTTGTTCCAGCCCCATCAAAGATCAGTTTGATATCGTCTCCCGCATCTTTGAATTCCGTTGCAGTCTCCAGAGCATTTCTGATCCGACCTCGATCCTCGTGGGTCTCCGTATCGGCCAAGACTAAGACTACAG
>VBBH01000043.1 GCA_005888695.1 Candidatus Bathyarchaeota archaeon | reverse complement strand
AGGCAATCCTATCACCAACAAAGATCTTGCGGACATGCTGCAGGCTATGATCGGGTTCAAGGGGAAGATACTCTACAACTCCTACCCGCCAGGCTATCCCCAGAGACCCAAATCCCAAGATCCACAATACCTAGTCCTGGATAGCTCGAAGATCTCAAGGGAATTAGGATGGAGGCCGAGTCACACTTTGAAACAGGGTTTGAAGTCTACCGTCGATCTCTGGCGAAGAGTTCCATCTGGAAAGGTATTGCAGCCGAATCTTGTCTAATTTGTGCTACGGCGTCTGATCGGCCTCATCTTCCTCTTCCGGATCACGCTCTAAGGCAATGAAGCCGATGTACTTGCACGCATCGCAATAGTACTTCTCCGGAAGGATCCAACCTTCCAACTGACTCCGTGTTCTTCTGACCCGGCTACCACAGACTGGGCATGTAAGCGGGCTCTTCTGTCCCCGCTTCATCATGCCCAGAACCTCCCGTAACGTCGACAGCGACATAGTCTCACGCCCTAGTGAAGTTCGATGCTGGCTTCTGGGAAGCCATATTCAGTAAGGACCTTCTTGACCTTCTCCCGATGATCCCCTTGCAGAATTATCGCGTTGTTCTTGGAAGTCCCGCCGCATGCACAGTGGGTCTTCAGTTTTGTAGCGAGATCGCCAAGGTCAACACTCTTTCCATCGATGCCTTCTACGATTGTCGCTGGCTTGCCCCACTTTCGCATTTCCAGCCGGACCTTTACGGTCTGCTGTTCCATGCTGATAGTGCCGCAAACGCACAGATCCTTTGGGAGGCCACAGGTAGAACAAACGTCCGCCATTTAGGCGTCTGAGACCTCGTGATATTCGTCCATCAAACAGGATAGGGAGGTCTTGATTATTTAAGGGTGCCCTCACAAAAGCATGCAATGGGGCGCTGCTAGACTCCGAGATTCAGGAAGAATAGGAACCAGAATAACCATGCCACGAATAATCCGGCAATGATCGTAGGCTTTTCATTCATGAGCTACTAAATGTGCGGTCTGAGATATTGTAGGAATCGTAACCAAGAATCGTTTCTTTGGGTGACCCATTCCTTCGGTTCTTAGAATGGCAATCTAACCCGACCGGAAGACGGGTTTTCTTTGGGTATGGCTGGATAGCCAGAATAGCCCAATTCTATCCGATTTGAGAGCTTCTAGCCGATAAATTCATAATCGGTAAATACAGGATGGAGAGATTGGCATTTACTATGAGCGACAGAATAGTTCTGTCTGTAGAGCTCGAATTTCTCAACAAGTATCTGTTTAACGCTTTGAAGAGGAGCCTCTACAATGCGACGCCGAAGCGAAAGTTGGAGATTATCTACTACTATTCACGTGATCCCAGGGTTAAATTCTCGATCGCGATTTCAGGATATAGTACGACACCAGCACCTGCTCCGCAATGGAGCACTGTATTCAACAACGCTCAGGCAATGCGCCACTATCTCAGATAATACAGTAAATCAGGCGTTCAGGCCAAGGGATTCCTTCAAGCCCTTGTACCTGTTCCGAACTGTAACCTCGGTAACGTTTGCTATTTCCGCAATTTCTTTCTGAGTCTTCTTCTCAGACTCTAAAACACATGCAACATAAAGAGCTGCAGCAGCGAGACCCATCGGATCCTTCCCAGCTACCACCCCCTTCTTCTTGGCATCTTTCAGTACACGAATCGCGGTCTGCTGAGTTTGCATGGATATCTCAGCTCTGCTGGCAATCTTGGATACGCACCTGATGGGATCTTCAACCGGCATTGTCATTCCCAGTTCTCGAAGCAACAGACGATAGCATCGGGCGACATCCTTCTTCTTTATCCTACTGGCGGCTGAGACTTCCTTCAAGGTTCGCGGGGTTTCGGAGGATCTGCAGGCAGCGTACAATGATGCGGCGGCAATTGCCGCGATCGATCTACCTCGGACCAGACCGCTATCCAAAGCTTTCCGGTACACTATGGCGCCAGACTCTTTGATCGGATTCGGGATATGAAGCTTGTCAGTGAGGCGATCGAGTTCCGCCATTGCCTGTGCAAGGTTGCGATCCGCAGAGGAATGCACTCTAGTCCTGATCTGCCACTTGCGAAGCCGCAACATCTCCATCCTAGTCTCAGGGGAAAGCTGCCGGCCATATGCGTCTCGGTTAACACGATCGATTACTGTGGACAGTCCCTTGTCATGAATCGCGAATGATGTCGGTATGCCGACACGGCCTCTCTCGTCCTTCTCTTCCTTGGTGAAAGCGCGCCATTCAGGGCCGCGACTCATGAGATTCTGTGATAAAACAAGTCCACAATCTTGGCAAATTGTCTCGCCCTGGTCAAAGTCTTCAATGAGGTTAAGGCTACTGCACTCTGGACAAACGTGCACTTTTGGCGGTTTGGCAGCGGGTGACGGGATGCTCATGAGTATTCCAAGTTACCTTGCCTATACCTCGCTACGCTAGGAAGTCGTCTTTCTAGTGAGTGGCCAGACAAGGAAGTGAAATTCGATGGCTGAATAGGATATATAAGTATTGCGACAATAATATAAGCAAGCTGCGGTTCTAGCTGCAAACCTCATATTGCCACCTGGCCGTTGCAACGAACTTTGTAGCCCGGTGGTGTAGCGGCCTAGCATAGCATGGACACTTCACGCATTAGTGGCCAGATAACTCATGTTTGTGGAGTGTTCCTAGCCGGCTCTGGATCCCTGTCGTGGTAGGGGTAACCTGCTGACGGGAGTTCGAATCTCCCCCGGGCTACCACGAAACTCTCCAATTAAGATCAAGCGTATGCTGGGCGAGGAGTGTCACTGCAGTCGCTGGTCTTAGTTGACTGCAAAGCCGGTAGAGTGCTTTGTCCAAACCCCTCCAGCAGGTCACGCCATGTCTTGAGAGTAGAACATTGGACTCCAAGGGTTGCGAATTCATTGATTTTCTCGAGGACCTCATTAGTTGTACAAGTGAATCACCACCACCCTGCCTTCACTCTCTTGCGGAGCACTGGCATTGCGGAATCAATTCTCCAGAGCCTCCGTAATACTTCTTGAATCGAGTTTCGAATTTCTACTCATCTCAGCTGATAAAGAGCCGAAGTAAGATAGTTCAAATCCCGTCAATTCTTCCCATGCGTCGCCACAGTGTGTTGCAGTTATGCTTGGACCATATGCTTGAATCGTCTAATCATATTCCTCCGCGCCACTCCCTTTCTGTTCCGACCATCAGGAAGCTCCACAGCAACTCTCAAAACTCTTTCATCATTGAAACCAACACAGATCTTGGTATACGATATCTAGACATGTTTTGGATAACAAAGCGGTGGAAATGGACCCCATGGCTTGTACTCTGGTTCTATCCATCGGACACTTAGAACTCAGATTCAACTTTCCATAGCTTGTCACAAGAAAAGTGGTGCCCATTTTAGCTAGATTGACAGGTAGCGAACCACCGTCACGAGGGTTCGAAATCCATTCTAACGTGTCCGCGAGTCCTGGGATGATCGCCCATGAAATTTCCCGTTAGCGAGGAACTGTTCCACCATTGTGCCGCATTGAGGATGGACTGTAAGTCAGAAATAGCATGACTTTCAGTTGAGGGTCAAGACCGCGTTACATTCGTCACGGTTCCGAGATGCAGTGTTGTAGAGTGCGGACTGATCGACTTTTTAATAATTTTTAGCATGATCTCAACGCTGGGGACCAAAATCGCCCATTTTGAGCTCAGTTTGCCAATCGGAGCACACTTTTTCTGGCCCCCGATGATCTCCTCGTAAATTTCCGCTATGTTTAAATGAATAAACCCGTTTCCGCAAAA
>VBBH01000103.1 GCA_005888695.1 Candidatus Bathyarchaeota archaeon | reverse complement strand
ACACCACACGGCGTCCGCATTGAAATGAACGATGAAGGCCAAACCACTGGAAAGATCAACGGTGGAGCACTCAACACCGTCAGTGTCTTCCTCAAACCCGACGGGACCAACGAATGGGAAGGAAAGGCTCTCAACACAACTAAGGAAGGCGACATGCTCGTAATGAGCAGCAAAGGAACAGGCCACATGGCCAATCCAACCACAGGCGCATGGCAAGGCGAAGTATTCTTCATGACACAATCCCCCAAACTCGCATGGCTCAACAATACCAAGGGCTGGATCGAAGGATCTGGCGACATGAGCCAACGAACATACCGCGGCAAAGTCTACGCCAAGAAGTAATCAACTCCTAACTTAAGATCCCCCTCCAACTCTTTATTCGCTAGATCTAGCATACGCCATGCTCAAACCATCATCGGCGCTCCGATCGCAAGATCTACGATCTATTACACTAAGAAAATAATCAGAAATGTAGCGCCTCGATCTCCTTCGCGATCGGAAAAATATTAGTTAAGAAAGAGAAGGAGTGTTGAGGAACGCTCGAATTGGACGAGGGTTGACGCTTGGGTTGCTGTGATGGCTAAGGCTTCTTGGTTTCTAGCCGCTTGATGCCAGTCCACATCATGAACAAGAGCGCTGCGACAACGACTAGAACGACGAATGTTCCCAATGGGAGTAGCATTTCCGTGAAGTTGGGCGCGTTGTAGGTTGGGCTCGCCATGACAATGGTGAAGCTCTGAGACTCATAGCGCAGGCCGTTCGTATTGGTCCCAAGAAGGAGGCATCTGGCGTAGATGCCGTATCTGGTTGTTGTGTTCCCTGGGCAGTTCGAGCTGGCGCTAAGGAACCAGGAGGGTATGCTGAATTGAGTATTGTAGGTGAAGATGTTGCCGCCGCTTGGCGAGCCGCTCGTTGTCAAAACCTTGTACGGTGCGAGGTTGTAGCTTACATTGCCGCCGGAGGCCCATTTCCCATCGACAAAGCCGGCCCATGGGAAGTAGATCGTGAGATTCCTGATCTCAAGAGTGTCTGTAGGACTATTGTTGACGACCGTGATGTACAGTGTTCCGGCGCCGCCTGGCGTATAGGATGCTTGATCGGTTCTGGTTGTGGTGGTTTGGGCGTGTGCTGATGGAGCGAAAGCGACTGCCATGACTGCGACAATGGCAACGGTGACCGCTAACCTGTCTTTCAGATTCATGTTTTCGCGTTGTGCTTGGTCAGGGGGTATAAAACAATGGTATTGATCAATGGAATTCGAAGTCCGCATGGTTGATGGAAGGGTGGCGAGAGTGAGACTTCTACAGAGAGCCTCTTTGAATCTAGCGTAAAAAAAGCCGGAGAAACGGGAAAAGAGGATCCTCACAAGACACCAGCTCGAATATAGATGAGGATAGTGGATGGGTCCCAAAGCATTCCGAATGTCTCTTTCACGTCTTGAAACTTCACAATCTACCCCCCCTTTTTCCAACTTTATTTTCTCAGGCGGCTCAAAACGGGAGAGATCTGCCTCAAATCGTTCAAAATGCGGGAATAGCATTTTGCGGAAACGGGTTTATTCATTTAAACATAGCGGAAATTTACGAGGGGGACATCGGGGGCCTGAATTAGTGAGCTCCGATTGGCAATCAGGGCTCAAAATGGGAGATTTCACCATTGGCATGGATCAACCCGTCTAATTTTCTTAAAGACGGCGCAAGGTTGAGTTCCTTCTTCGCCTGCGAAACATAAGTAGCTCTACTAAAACGACGAATGCTACTATCGACCCAACCTGGACCACAGGCCTCTGGTAAGCGTAAGTCAGGATAAAGTCCTCTACACCCGTCGCGACCCTAGCGGGGAGTACAGGGTTATTCCCCAAGGATACGATGTCTGTTCCTCTTGCAATTATCCAGCTGCCGTTTTGCAGAGTGACATACTTGCTGGCTAGATTGTTGAGGGCTGTAGTGTACGCTCCGAGGCCGAGAAGGGGCACCGCATATACCAGTGCTCTCCAAAAGAGTCCGCCAAACTGTCCTTTTGCGACTCCCCAGAGTCGACTCCCAAGTCTAAGCCTGGATTTGGGCCTATCCTGGTGCGCGTCTCGCCTAGGGTCAGATCTGGTCAGAAAGTCATGCCTCTGCTATCTTCTCTTCTTGGACCTGTTTAGTTTGGACTGGCGGAGTTTTCGAGTCTTGGTTTTGCTCCATTAGTTTTTCGATCTTGTTTAGAATAGGAGCTTCCGAATAGGACTGGATCAGGTCAGAGATGAGGGTATGAACCTCCTTGACCTTTGGGACTCCGTAGAGAGAGTAGTACGTGGCTGCGCGTGGCATGGTTGTTCCTTTGGCTCCAAAAACTCCTGCACCTACTGTTACTGGTCTCTTGGAGCCAGCGAGGCCAACTCCAGCGCCTGCCAAGTCTTGGCCTGTGCCAAGTCCGGCCTGACTCACCGGGATTATTGTGCCGAAGTCGAAGATTCTGCCCAAGATTCCCTGGCTCATTACTAGGTCGCTTATGCGGTCGTAGTAAGTCTCTCGAATTGTGGAGGAAGCAAAGGCTCTCTTCGAAAGAATCAATCGATGGTTTGTGATGAAGTAACGATGGCCTCGCCGGTAAAACTCGACAAGAACAATCGCTAGCAAAGATGAAGCTGCCAGAAGAACAGGTAATGTCGAGACGGAGGACGTCCACAGTCCGAGCACGGTACCGATTACTCCGACTGATCCTGAGTAAACCAATGGCTGTTTTGTGACCCACAGTAGACCTGCGATAATTGACGGAATAATGAGAAACAGCCACCATAGACCGAGTTGTAAGTATGGAACAGCGAAGGCGACAGGAACATTTGTCTGCAAGAACGGAAAGATCAACATGAGAAGACCGGCCGAGACCAGGTAGACGGCCGCAAGGGCGTCGTACTTCCAGAAAGCAAGGGGATGAGGATGGAGGAGAAGTTTCAATTCTTCATCTTTGCCAAGAACGATTCCTCTTGGAGAAGCCGTTATTGGCCTGCCTACATCGCTTGAAGACTTCGGTTGTACAGACAAAATGTTCAACAAGAGACTGGTGCCTTCTTACTGACGATATATCTCTTGCCACACACGGATAGGAGTTAACTCATTCCCCGCTATTTCCTCTTGTGGAATCTTCCACTGGAACGGCTGAAGACCTCTTTCTCAATGATAGCGACGTACGCTGGGCCGGGACCGTCTATGAAACGATTGATCTTCCAGCCTGTTCCTTGGAGTATCCTCTTCATTTGGTTTTTTGAAACGAGCAGATAGTCGAACCATGGTGTCGCGAAGGTTCTGTACCTAAGCCTCATTCGGACTTGACCTGGCATTCTGCCAAGCTTACGATTTCTCAAATGATACCGTCTATGCAAGGGATCCACGGGTGGTTTGTAGATATCCAAGCTTTCAGCGATGATACGCGCATCCGGGTTTGTCATTTCATTGAAACGTTTCAACAATTGTCGTGCTCGTTTGAAACTTCCGAAGAGCCCAAAGTTGTTGCCTATCATTAAGATAGTGTCGAATTTTCCTAGTCGAGAATCAATCTCTGAAATTGGCCTAACCATCACATTGTTTAGCCCTCTAAGTTTGCAGACTTTGGCTGCCAGCGGCGAAATGTCAACTCCTAAGACATCGTGACCTTTCTTCTGGAGATAGAGGGACCATCTCCCACCTCCACAGCCAATGTCGAGAACTCTGCCCCTCGCGTATGGTACCGCCTTCTTCTCACGACTGGTCCAATCCTTGTATTCGGAGAGATAGTATTTGGGAAGCGAAGGGCTGGGATCAATGTAGCCATCGTCCCGTTCCACACATTCGATCACTGGTCGCCCCTTGTAGAAGTCGTATAATTGATGACCATAGGCATCCTGGCGATTGGTCAGCATACCAATTTCAATTACAGAGAAGAAGTCGCGTAGTTAATAATTGGATGCGTCGCACAGCCAGTTGACGCGCTAACCGTTTCTATGACTTGGTTTTTGTCGAGTCCTCGTCCTCTTTAGAGGAAATCAAGGCCTCGACGTATCGGTCAACGGTCCCAGGGGCGCCTGCTCCCTTACTCTTCGAACTCTTGTACTGATTCAGTTTCATCTTGTCGTATCGGTACTCCATCAGCATCAGTAGAACAAATGCAACTGCAAAGGTTAGAACAGCGGTCCATAGCTGGGTGAAGAGAAAGAAGTAGAGGAAGCCTGAGAGTCCCGTTGCGCAGACAATGGCGATTATTCCAGAGCCCCACTTAAACGCCTCAAGCGTTTGTGAGTTCCGGATACGACGTAAAGATCGTCTGAATCTCAAATGGTCCAGTTGGATGGTATTGCATAACTCTGGGAATAGTCTTTCCCCCTGTTAGCCCGGTGCCAAGAGGGGACTTCGGCAAAGTTTTCAAAGACTCGAGGTTCCACAGCAAGACCATGGGTCCTGAGCAACCATCAAAAGAGAGACCATTTGAGCGAATAGACCAGCGCTTGGAGAAGATTGAGAAGAGACTGGATGAGTTCGAGTCTGAAATAGCCAATCTTAGGAACAGGCTGGACAAAGCCCAATCAAGATTAAGTGCAGAAGGACAGTTCCGGAAATTTCTGAGAAATTGACCCGGGTGTCTCAGACCGAATTCGTCCAAGTATTCACTTCTATCAATAGTAAGAAAAGAGCAAACGCAATTGCGACCAAACTCTTAGCCAAGAGGCTCACAAGTTGTGTGCAGATCTTCGGCCCGATCGACAGCACCTACAGATGGAAAGGGAAAATTGAACACTCAAAAGAATGGTTTTGCTTGATCAAAGCCAGGGCAAACAATTACCGCTTGATAGAGACAAACATCAAGAAAATGCATTCTTACGATGTCCCAGAGATTCTCGCCTTGCCAGTTCTGGACGGGAATACAGGCTACTTAGAATGGATTCGGAAAGAGACTACCAGCGATTATCATGGGATAATTATCAAACAGAGCCTTCGAGATCGATCGATACTCGACGATATCCGGATTCTTGGTAAGAGGACCGCGAAAAACTGGACGATGCTGCGTGTACTCGTTCGGGATGACCAATTGGAAAAATTTCTGAAACAGGTTCAGGCTAACCTCTTGATGGAAAACGAAGTCCCTTACTACGCTCACTTCTACAATCACCAAGACTTGATAGTAGTCTTTCCCGACAGGATATTCCACTTGAAGCCGGACACGAAGACTTGGGGTCCAGCAGTCCGTTATGGCAAGTCATTGGGTATTCCTGAACGAGAACTTGACTTCAAACCCTGCAGATTCGAGGACGAGACCTACTGACAAACCTTCCAGGGGACTTCACGCCGGATCTTCGTAGGCTCAAGAGCTGGCCTTCTTTGAAGGACTCTCCATGGCGCCAGCCTTATCTCGCAAGATTGACTTTTGGAGAGATTCACAACCTCGTGGACGAATATATTTTCGGCCAAAGGCTTAGAATTCTCGATGTTGGATGCGGACGAGGCTGGCTGAGTCTCGAACTCGCTCGAGAAGGGCATGATGTCTTAGGCATCGATTCCAACAAGGAAATGATCCAAACCGCAAAGAGAACCATGGACAATGACCCGTACAAAGATGAACGGGGTAAACTGGAATTCCAAGTATCAGATTTCTCTCAATGGGAGCATCCATCAGAGAGTTTCGACCTTGTCATCTTCAGCCGATCACTTCATCATATTCCACTGCCAGGCAAAGCACTCAGGAAAGCTCATGATCTCCTCAGGAAGGATGGACAGATAATCTGCATCGAATACGCTTACGATCGATTAGACAAGAAGACCGCGACTTGGATCTATAATGTCCGAAGATCACTGCAAAAGTCGGGCTGGTACAAGTCCCGAAAAAAATTATCGGACAAGATAGACCAGTCGGTTCGACAGATCATAGAAAAGAACAACGCGCGTACAAGAAAGGAGCATTATAACCGGTTCGAGGAGATGCGTAAGCCTCTCAACAGCCTTTTCCGGGAGGCACACTTTTCTTGGGAGCCTTACATCTATTGGGACTTGATAATGGACATGCGTATTCCGTCCGAGGATGTGGAAATGGCAACGGCCCACTCGATCATGGCGATGGAGACGGCACTCATTGAGGCACACGCGATAAGCCCTGCACTGTTCTGCTTCGTCGGGCTCAAGCAAACCAGCAAATCCTAAGACAGTCTTCACTAAGACAGGAGTAGGGACTGTCAGTCCGTGAGACTCGTCTTCATCTATGGCCCTCCAGCTGTTGGAAAACTGGCAGTGGCAACAGAGCTCTCAAAACAGACCGGGTTCAAGCTCTTTCACAATCATGTCTCGATCGATTTCGTCAGATCCATCTTCCAGTTCGGAACTCCCCCATTCCAAAAACTCGTGAACAAGTATCGCCGAGAGATGCTTGAAGAAGCCGCCAAGGAACGCGTTGACACGATCTTCACATTTGTGTACGGCAAAGGCGAGGATGATGAATTCGTCAGAGACATAATGAGGAGGGTCGAATCCCACAATGGGAAAGTTCTCTTCGTCCGGCTCTACTGCTCCCGAGAAGAACTCGGGAGAAGAGTGGCTATCAAATCTAGGAAGAAGCAGGGCAAACTAGCCACTAAACAGGACCTTGATGGTCTCTTCAATGAGTTCGACCTTCTATCAGAGGTCCCTTCGGTCTCGAGTCTGAGCATTGACACAAGCCACAACCCTCCTCAGAAGGTTGCAAGATTGATAGCACGCCATTACGAATTGGTCAATCCCGACTGATTGCTAGGACTTTCGTCCAGTGCAAATAATCCAGTCAGGAATTTCCAGCCCCTGAGAGATCAGGAAGGCTTTGTGAGATTTCCAGAAAGCCTCTTTGACATCCCAATCTCGTAGTAGTTGTCTTGCGGCCTCTCCTTTGGCTACGAGATTGCTCTCTAATCTGAACGTCTTAATCGCTTTGAATCCTGCATATCGAAGCTCACTAGTTACCAGGTTCTGGGTTGGAGAGAACCACTCTTCAGGCGGAGTCTTCGTCCACTTCGGATTTGTATCGGCTTCGATGAGGAGACTTTGCCTCTTATTCTTGGGAACGGACGAAAGAAATGAGTGCACTGCTATTCCGTCCGGTTTCAATATTCGATGACATTCCGAGAGAAAAGCAGGAGTCTGTTTTGAATCGATTTCTGGGAGAAACTCGCTGGAGATAACACCCTCAAACAAATCCTCTTTTTGCGCTGACAAGAAATTGCGATAGTCCCCCTTGACCAAGGAAATCTGTCTTTTGAGTTTCTCTCTTGACAACTTTGAGAGGAGTGAACGATAACCTGTCGCGTACGGCCAAGCGTAGGAGTCAACCGTCACAAATCGACTTCTCACAAGTCTGGCGAGTGGAATCGTGAGCTGTCCTTCTCCGCATCCAATCTCAACGATGATTCCAGACTTTGGAAGTACTCTTGCAAACTCCTTCGCCAACATGCGGTATTGCTGCTTCCAAGCAAAGTCGAACTCTGCAAGTCCGGAAACGGATTCCATCCGTTTGAGCCAGTTATCGAGGGTTGTTCGTAGATACTTTAGGGCTTAGCTCGAAGTTACGAGGCGTTTTAGTCATACAATCGTTGAGGGGACTTGAGAGTTCTGGTTAACAGGCAAACGGATCATGCAATACGCGAAGAATATAGTTCGTGCTTTATTGTTCACGCTTACTGTTCTGGCTCCTCTCCTGTCCATTTACGTTCCAGACGGCATCAGTTCTGGTCCGAGCTTGTTCGGCTATTCGCTAAACCCAGTTCCGGCCGTCGCCCAGGAAGGAACCACAATTACTCTGGTTCTCACCGTCAAGGGCGTGAGTTCCGGCTCTGGTACCATGTTCCAATTCCGATTCTTCGTGAGGGACCCATCGGGCACGACTTTCCAGTCGGTGCCCCAGAATTATACGACGGTTCCTAATCAGGATCAGTTCAGCATACTCGTGAACTATCCGAGTGTATCTTTTCCAGGCTCTAACTCACTCATAGGCCAGTATTCGACCTGGGTCGACCAGTTGTTGCCTTTCGCGTTGGCTCAAGTCGCTACAAACTCCTTCGTCTTGAGTATCACCGACAACTCCTCGTACGAGAGGACTCAGACGGTGAACATGCGCGCGAGCGGATATAACGCCTCCGAAAGCGTAACCATTACCATAAGGACCCAGACTACGTCAACCCTCGTCTTCTCTCAGACAGTACCCGCAACTGCTGCAGGTATTGTTTCATCCAGCTGGAAGATTCCGACGAATGCGACAATAGACAATTACGTGCTGACCCTGATGGGCACAAGCACTTTCAAGAGTCCAGCTGATACTGAGCGTTTCTCCGTAAGACCAGCGAGCATGTCAATTCTTGTCATTACCGCGTCGAAGTCTACGTATCAAAGGACTGAGACGATGAAGTTCTCATTCCAACCAAAGTATCCGGACGGAAATATTGCTTCCACGGGAGTTGCTCTCCTAACCTTGGCGAGACCTGACGGCACCAACATCACGCTTCCTGCCACTTACGATACTGTCACACAGACTTTCAGTATGAGTTACAAGACAGCGGTGAGTAACGAGACGGGGACTTGGACGGCGACGCTTTCAGGGCATGCTTACAGTGATGCTTATGGCAACACAGGTCCGGGAGAGATACTCAGCAGTTCTCCACAATTAGCACCGGCCAATCTGTCCGTTACTGTCGTCACGAACAATACTAGTTTCGGGGTTGGACAGCCTATCAGGTTCAACGCGACCATAGTATATCCTGACGGGACAGCTTTTCAATCCGGTGGAGTCGGCGCGTACCTTCTCTTTAGCGGAGTGCAACAAACAGTTAACGATACCGTCGCCCTGGTTTACGATACTGGACTGATGTTATGGGTTGGGACGTACACTCCGAAGGCAACGGACAATGGGGGATTATGGTCCTTGGTCGTAAGAGCTTCAGATGCCTCATACCCTTCGAACAGTGGCTCCGCCACGAGAGCAATCACCATCCAAAACAACACCTCTGCACCGCCTGGCGATGTCTCCCTGCCACTCTATTACTTCGGCCTAGTGGCCGCCTTGATAGCAGGATTACTCACAGTGGGCTTCCTGGCCTTCCGCAGGCGCAAAGTTTCGCACGCCAGGTTGAAGATCGACCTAGAGGCAGTACGGTCGGAAGCAGGGAAGATCGAAAACCAAGAATTCTTCCAGTCCGTCAAGGACCAATTAAAGAAGAACAAGGACGAATAAGCCGATACTAGAAGCCAGAGTTGACAGTCGTTCGGCACTATGCGACCCCTGGGCGGACGTTCCTAGCTATCTAAGCAATAGACATCTGGTTCTCTGGATCTCTATTCATGAGTTGGCTTCCAAAGCCGATTACCCAGAGCAATGTCGGATAGGCTACGATTCTCTCAACAGCGCCATACGGCAGTCCCACCGAGTCGAATACTTGAGGAATGGCCAAGATTACCGCGGCTACGAAGGAAAGCGTCCCGAGTGAGATGGAGAGATACTTGAATGGAGAACTCTGCAGGGGAAGTGTCACGAATGGCGTTAGACCAGCAGCGAAGAAGGATACTATCGAGATAGCCAAGTGGATGTTGTACACATCCTCAGGAAACAAGGCACCACCCATCGCGCCGAGACCTCCCAACGCGAAGAATGTGGTTACTGGAATCTTGGAGTAGGCTTTGTGGAGAAAGTATGCGGCGGCCAAGACAAGCATTCCTTCGAGGAAGAGGGAAGAGTTGAAAATCGATGCAGAGGGACCTGGCCGTCCGAGACTACTAATAGTCATGGATACTCTGTAGTCAGGATACACTTCCTCTGCCAAAACCAGTCCCAACAGGAATTGGACTGAACCAACGAACAAAAGCAAGCCGGAAATCTTCCCAGGCGGATAAACCCCTAAACGCATAGTTTCTAGAACTCGGCCAGTTCTTACCATAAGATTTGTCAAACCATTACTATCTGTAGCGATGGCTCAAGGTTTGTCTCGACCTATCTTGAAAAGGAAGATGTCTTGATAGTCCTCGATGAGGCCGAATTGTCGTTGCTTTTCCAGAATTCTAGTAATAGCCTTACCATGAATCCTGTCGTGCCAGATGAAACGCCTCAAAACCTTCTTGAGCGTCCATCTTTCATTAGCAACATCGTAAACCTTCGAGTTTCCATGTTCACTGAATAGACCTGATAACTTGCCGAGGCAGGAATCGCGAATGTTCATGAGTGGTTCATGTTCGTCCTCCGTGAAGGAGACTCCTGTTCTGGAAAGATAGTAGTACTGTGTTCTCTTGACGTGGTCGAATATTTCTTGGATGGTCTTCTTGTTCTGGCCGTAGAATGTCTCTCTGATTCGATCCTCATCGACCCAATCCTTGAGCCCGGTTGACTCGTACAGCTTATCGAACGCGAGCCCCGAATACCTCACTAGTTCCACTAGGCGTCCAAATTCGTCCTCGTTCATTGGGCGACGGTCGTCGTCGAGCAGAATCTCACAGTCAGCATCCTCGATCTTGAGATCAGATCGATGTGTCTGAACGATAAGCGGCTCCGGGAAACGAACATTTTCTTGTCCTAGCCAGGTGAGGTAGGACCCTGCTTCCATAACAGTCTTGGAAACCGCTCCAATCTGTGTGGGACCTTTAACGTAGGCGCCGGGCAGTTCAATAATGAACCCGAGAAATCCCTTACTGTTTGTCTCCATTCCTATCGAGAGAGAGTCCTTTGCGGTAAGATTCAGCTTCCTCGCTATCGACAACATTTCCAAAGGGTCCGATCCCCTATGTGGATTTCAGCTTGAACTCGTGCACTAGATCCATCGCGACATCCATGTTCCGGAACACGTCTTTCGGATAATGAGCGTCAGAGCCAAGGCTCACCCTACACCCAGCCTTCGCGCATGCTAGCGCAAGCTTTCGGACAAGCCCCGGCGCATAATCAATATCATTCCCATTCAACTCCAACGCCTTCACTCTCCTCCTAGCAGTCGTCGCAAGATCCAGCAAGAGATCATCCATCTCAGGAGGCACAAGCTTCACGGCCCTCGACATTCTCACAGGATGAGACAATACTGTAAAAGGGACGAAGTCACTCTCAAGAGCCATCTGCTCCAACCGGAAATAATCATACCAACGCGCAAACGCCACCAACCGATCAACAGTCTCTTTACCAGTTCTCTCGATATCCTTACCATTTTCGAACTCGTGAATCGAGCAAAGGAGAATGTCCCAATCTTCCTGATTCACAAAATCTCCTACCTTTACCTCGTAGCGTGGGGAATAATCAACCTCTAAACCCTGATTGATCTTCATCCCGAGCGATTCTCCGCCGATCTTTCCGAACTCGTCTCTGTACTCTTTCAAGCTCTCGAATATTCTGCCCTTGTCATGCACGGAGCCGAACCCCACCGAAGATCTAATCTCTCGGAATTGTGAAACGTGCTCGGTAATGGAGTACTCTGTAAGATTGTTTCCCTTTGCCGCAGCCACCATCTCCTGTATCGTTGCATGGATTATGTGGCTGTGATTATCGACCCGGATCATTCTAAGCCTCACTGATGCCAAAGAAGGGGTATCCATTATCCTCTTCCATATCTTGATGCTGAGAAAGAGGCAGCAATCAAGCTAAATCCCACCTAGTAGTAGGAATGTCCAGATTGGTTATGCAAGAAGCACAAGAGTATCCATTGCCTCCTGTTGGATTCAAGGCGTTATTGCGAGGAAAGGTCGCCATCATCACTGGAGCCAGTCGTGGAATCGGGGCCACTACAAGCCACATCTTTGCAGACGCAGGTGCCATGGTAGTGCTCGCAGCACGTGACGAACAGAAAATGGAGTCAGTAGCCGACACTATAATTGAAAACGGCGGCAAAGCAATCGTCATTCCCACAGACGTAACCAATCCTCGTTCAGTGGAGAATCTCGTCCAGGAGACCCTGAAAACTTGTCTAGATGTTGCCTTCAACAATGTCGGCGACAGTCACATACCTACCGCGTTGGCGGATCTGAAGATTGATGATTTTGATAGGGTAGTAAGTACAAATCTTAGAGGCGTCTTTCTGTCGATGAAGTATGAGATTCCGGCTATGTTGAAGAATCATAGTGGTGCAATCGTGAACATGTCCTCAACCGCTGGTTTGAACGGTGTCAAAGGACTACCGATTATTCGGCTGCGAAGCACGGTATCATAGGCCTAACGAAAAGTGCAGCGCTCGACTATGCACAGATGAACATTAGAGTCAACGCGATCGCGCCAGGTCCTATTCTAAACGACCGGATAAGACAGGTGAAGGACAGGTCACAGATCGAACAAGCCTTCCCGATGCGTCGAATCGGCACGCCTGAAGAGGTTGCGTTTCTTGCGGCATGGCTTTGCAGTGACCAGGCATCCTTCATCACTGGCGCCACGGTGCCTATCGACGGTGGACGACTGGCGGGCAGTCCGTAAGGATCCTATTTCGTAAGGCTTAACATCTTTTTCTTCAATCGGCTAGAACATAATGTCAATTGTCCCATCGATTGTAAAGACGATTTTTACAAAACGTTTCCAGGATCTCAAGGGCGCAGGAAACGGAAGCGATTGCTACCAACAAGGCGACCGCTAAGCTGATCGGTAATCAAAAGTCGGAGGGGATCGTTCGGTGATTCACTTTGATCCAGGACGAGCCAGAATCTGTAGCAGGCACGGGGACCGAACCTACACCGACCGACTTTCTTATCGCGTCGGTCGCGTTCTGCGAGGATGTGGTCTTTGCAAGAAACGCTGTATTGAACGATCTCGACATTCAAGCACTAGAGACGACTGTCTCTGGCTATTGGGACATGAAGGGACTGTTCGAGATCGGATCAGCTAATCCATCCTTCCGAAGCATCCTGGTTGAGACTAGAGTCAGGACAAATGGTCCGCTTAAGAAAGCGGTCGAGGTAGCAAGAATGACTCATAATAGATGCCCGGTTCATGCAACCCTGAAGAAGGCTACCAAGATGACTTTCAAACTGTTCGTTAATGACGTTGAAGCATCCTTGTAGTACTTGGAGGATTCTGAGAACTTCTTCTAGAAAATCTTGTCGAGCGGTTAGTTGTATGACGGTTAGAGTGCGACGACTCGACCTTGGCACTCCCGAAAACTGCACAGACGATAGCAAGTACAGTCCTCCTTTCTGTAAGAACGACTAACAATCGTGCCCTTTGCGTTCTGCTCACCTTTGCAAAAGAGACAATTCATCAGGCCAAGCTCGGTTCCCAACTTCTGGATCTTTCGCCAGACCGGTCCCGATAGTCCCTGTGTTTTTGGCAAATCGATAGTTCATCCTTCCTTGATGACACAACTAAGCGTTTCTGTGAGGGTGGGACTTCCAGTCGCCTTTTCTGTAAGAGACATCTCTGTCCCATTCAAAATTCTGCTGGGCCCGATATCATTCGATCTTCCGGCTGTGTGATAGGTTCGAGAGTATTCGGAAAGTCTCTTTCACGTCTTGAACTTTGAGGTACTACCCACCCCTATTTTTACAATTATATTTTCTCAGGCGGCTCAAAATGAGCGAGAACTGCCGAAGATCGCTCAAAATGCGAGAATAGCATTTTGTGGAAATGGGTTTATTCATTTAAACATAGCGGAAATTCATGAGGACAGCATCGGGGGCCAGAAAACATGTGCGTATTTTGGCGATCAGGGCGCAAAATAAGCGAGTTCGACCGTCTTCGCTGGATCATGCATAAAATTTGTTAAGTGGATAGCGCCGTATACGCCTAACCAAGAAGGCGCCGCATGATCACTCTTTGCCCTCTCCAGCCTCGACCAGAGACGAGTTCACTAGACACTTACGGGTAAAGACGCGTCCTCTTGATCGGAGCACTCGTGAACCGTGTTCTTGGTTCATAACCCTTTCCGATTCCTTAACTATGCTGTCGAGAGAATTTGCTTTATCGGTCTGTGATCTATGGCCCGGGGTGCGAGCGAGACTGGTTCTCCGGAGGCTCTTTTTCGGTCCCTGATGGAGTGGGTCCTCCAACTCCCAGATGTCACACAGGCCACCCACAGAATGGGTGGGACCGAATTCCGGGTCCATGGACTGGAATTCATGCACTCTCATGGTCCATCTTTCTTGGACGTGCGTCTATCGCCGAAGGAGCAGGCACGGGTGCTTCGGGAAGGCAAGGCAGAGCGTCACCGAGCAGACGTGCATCATCATGAGGGATGGGTAAGCTTCAGGATTGAAGGTAAGGAGAGCGTTGAAAGAGCCAGGGAACTCGTTCAACTCGCATATGATAATGCCAAGGGGACAAGTGAGCGTTCACGAGGGTAGAACCCTCAGCGGCTCCCGAGAAAACAAAGCTCTAGACTTTATCTTCTGAGCTTATTCTTCTCGATCTTATCGCGGGGTAAAGCCTGGTCTATTGTC
>VBBH01000219.1 GCA_005888695.1 Candidatus Bathyarchaeota archaeon | reverse complement strand
TTCTTTTGCCGCCTCGCCTACTGCAGGTAGTAGTCTACCTGTCAAACCTGCCTCCTTCAAAACAATCGAACAAGCCGAGACCATTTGATACAACGCAGATCGAGGGGATACGCTAGGACGAATAGTGAGGAAAGGACGTTCATATCGCCTGCACAAGTCTATCAGGCGACCTCCTGTACTGATCGCAAAAGCGAGACAGTCACGCGACCTGGCCGCCTTATACAAACTGAGAGTCTCAGTTGTTTCACCCGAGTAGCTCAATGCCACCACCAGAGTGGTCTTATTTACGAATCTCGGAAGTCTGGCATCACGTACCACGACAGCGGGAATCTTCAACTGGTCAATGAGCCAGTCAATGATAACATCCGCAGCTATAGCGGAGCCTCCCACGCCTCCAAAGACAACTTGCTCGATCTCCCGATCGATGGTTATCCTTTGTCGGTTCTCCATAGACAGAGGGTTCAGGAGAAGTTCGGGGGAGCTGTCAACTGCTCCCAGCATTCCTGAGGGATCAAGGCGAGCAATGACTCTAGGATTGTCGAGTACTCCCTTCTTCATTGTGGACTGCAGAAAAATTCCGCCATGGGAATGTAAGGGTTAGCCGGAAACGAAGAATCGGTTAATCTGTAACAACAGATATCTCCTATTCATCCTCGACGTTTTGGGCATGCTGAAGTTACCACGGGGAGGAAGGAGTTTGACCGTAGCTCTTCCAGGAAGCTTGACCAGAGACATTCCCCATTTGAGGGAGAAGACTGCGAGGATCGGTTTGATTGGTAGGAGCCTAGCAATTTTCCAAGTTGACCGAGCAATAATCTATCGCGATGAACCGTCTCAGAAGGCAATCGTGGAAGCCACATTGCTGGAGAAGATACTCAGATTCCAAGAAACGCCGCAATACCTCAGGAGACACTTGTTCAAGCTTGAGCCTGACCTCCAGTTCACCGGAACATTGCCGCCTCTAAGAATTCCGAGTCATCCCGACCGGGTTGATCCGAATGCAGGTCAGATTAGAGAAGCGGTTGTCATTTCGTCAGGTTCGATGTCGAAGGTTGATGCAGGCTACGGTCAACCGATTACGATACGAACGAGACTTCCGATGAAACGAAGGGTAACTGTACGGATCAGTCAGACAAGACCAAATCTGGAAGGGGAATTGGTCGAGGCTGACGGGTTACGTATATATTGGGGGTTTAGGGTCAACCGAGAAGACGTCACCCTAGCAGAGCTCGTCAAGAGGAAAGATCAAGACTTGACAATATCCACCTCGAGAAAGGGCAAGGACATACGGGATGTCATGGAAGAATTCAATCCGAGATGGACAACCTCCCGACATCCATTGCTACTCTTCGGGTCGCCCGACAAAGGAGTCCCGGAGATACTGGCAGACAGCTATGCAAGAGTCGAAGATGTCGCGGATTTCAACCTGAACATGATACCCGGGCAAGGTGTCGATACTGTGAGGACGGAGGAAGCACTTATGGCGAGCCTCGCAGTTCTGAACATTCTCGATAGAGAGGACGCCTAGCAGATGGGTCATAGAAAATGGAGCGCGCCAAGAAGAGGATCCTTAGCCTATCTTCCACGCGGCAGAGCTTCCCACTGGACCCCTCGAATACGTTACTGGCCAGATTACGACGGAGCCCCGCGATTGCTGGGCTTCTCCGGCTTCAAGGCCGGTACGACCCACGTTACGATTACAGATAACCAAGAGGGATCCTTGACCTTCGGCAAGGAAGTGGCACTACCGGTCACTGTAGTAGAGACACCACCACTGGCCATCGTTGGATTACGATTTTACGAAAAATACAATGGCGCGCTGAGAACGTTGGGCGAGGTTTGGGCACAGGAGCCAACCAAAGATCTAGGTCGGTCGATCAAGGTGCCAGAGAAATTCGATATGGACAAAGGCTGGGAAAAGATCGGACGCGCAAAGAACAAGATAGTTGAAGTTAGGGCAATTACCGCGAGTCAACCCAGGCTCGCGAAGACAGGGCAGAAGAAACCCGATCTGCTTGAGGTGAAGATAGCAGGGGGCTCAAGCGAGCAGGTCTTCGACTATGCGAAGGGACTGATCGGGAAGGAGATCAAACTGTCGGAAGTCTTCAAAGAAGGGGGCGAGGTTGACGTAATCGGAATCACAAAGGGCAAGGGGATTCAGGGACCAGTCAAGAGATGGGGAATCAAGAAACTTAAGCATAAGTCGAGAAAGACTGTCAGAGGCGTGGGCTCGATAGGCCCTTGGCACCCGCACTTCGTGATGTATTCCGTACCACGAGCCGGACAAATGGGCTTCCACCAGAGAACAGAGTATAACAAGCAAATTCTTCGCATAGGAGGAAACGGAGCAGATGTCACCGTGAGAGGAGGATATCTCCACTATGGACCGATCAAGACTGATTATGCAGTAATCCGCGGAACAGTGCCCGGACCAGCACGAAGAATGGTGGCGATACGAATACCCGCACGTGGAAACATCGAGGCCGAGCCACCCAAGATCGAGTCATTCAACCTATCATCCAAACAGGGAGCGGGCGCCGGCCGATTAGAAGGATAGACTAGAGTTGAACTCCAAGAGCGTCAGGATCATCGGGGTCGACGGGAAGGATGCCGGGGACCTTGAGCTACCGGAAATATTCAACAGTCCTGTAAGATTGGACGTCATCAGCAGAGCTGTGATCGCGCAACAGTCCCGCAGATTCCAACCCCAAGGAAGGAATCGAATGGCAGGCAAGAGAACGACTGCGGAATCCTTCGGAGTCGGACGAGCACTTTCCAGAGTTCCACGTATCAGCGAGCCCCCACTATCGGGACAAGGCGCATTCGCTCCGGGAACAGTCGGGGGACGACTTGCATTTCCACCGACACCGTTGAAGAAGCTGATCAAACAGATCAACAGGAAAGAAAGACGCTTAGCGTTGAGATCGGCAATTGCCTTCACCGCAAGCAAAGAGGCTGTCAAGGAGCGCGGGCACAGGTTCGACGACGAGCTAGATTTCCCACTCATCGTCTCCGACGACGTAGAAAAGTACTCCAAAGCCTCCGAAGCGAAGGCCTTGATGACTACCCTTGGAGTCTGGGATGACATCGAGAAGGTCCAGGATACCGTGAAGATACGCAATCACAAGAAGAAGCATCGAATTGGACCATTGGTTGTGGTTAGTGATTCAAGGACGGCTGGGAAAGCGTTCGGAAACCTAGCAGGAGTTAACGTCGTCACAGTAAAAGATCTCAGCGTTGAGGACCTAGCGCCCGGGACAAGACCCGGTCGACTGACAATCTGGACAGAGAGCGCTGTCAAAGAATTGGGAAGTAGGGAGTGGTAGAGGAATGGCTAGATTATCCCCAGAGGAAGTCATCTCCTACCCGGTAATGTCCGAAGACACCGTGAAACTGATCGAGACCGAGAACAAGATCACTTTCATCATCGATGGCAGAGCAAACAAAAATGATGTCCGACGAGCCGTCGAAGAATTATACGAGGTCGAAGTGTGGAAAGTTCACACGTTGACTGCGCCTGATGGAAGAAAGAAGGCCTACGTTAAGCTCAGCCCAGAATCCAAAGCCTCCGACTTGGCGGTAAAGCTGGGGATACTGTAAGGTCGCGTTTTGAAAATTGGGAAAGAATATTCTTGTTCAAAGGCGTGGGCGGGGCACACCAGTATTCAGGGCACCGACCCACCGCAGAATATCGGCTGTCGGTTATAGACAAGCCAACGGAGGAGGACAGGGGATTGTCAAGGACCTATTACACGAAGCTGCAAGGGGAGCGCCCTTGGCACTGTTCAAACTGAACGAGGGTCATGAGTTCTACACGACGGCCCCTGAAGGGTTGTGGGTTGGACAGCGGATCATGATCGGTTCTGACGTTCCGACCGAGACTGGGAACATCAAGCCAGTTGGAAGGATCCCGGAAGGCACCATGATATGCAACCTGGAAGTTAGACCCGGAGACGGTGGACGGATGGTTCGATCATCAGGTGGATATGCGTTAATCGTTGCACACACGCCCCAAGGAACGGAATTGCGAATGCCATCCGGGAAATCAATTTACATGGACGATAATTGTAGGGCCATGATAGGTATCGTCGCGGGCTCGGGTCGGACAGAGAAGCCGTTCCTTAAAGCAGGACCAAAATTCTACCTGCAACAGTCCCGTGGTAGGAAGTGGCCGGTTGTG
>VBBH01000218.1 GCA_005888695.1 Candidatus Bathyarchaeota archaeon | reverse complement strand
AACCGGTTCGGCAACGATAAAGGGGTGCTGTAACCAGCAATGGTTCAGGTTTGGCGATTATTACTGCTCGGCCGGAACGTTGATTTCTTTGCCTAGTTAAGAAGGAAAAGCTTGCGGTCTTGGGTTCCCCCGAGAAGGTCTTGAGCAAGCGAGTTGAGCGAGGTCTCCAGGGCAGGGAAGTGCGGAAGAGTTAAATTCCTGGCGGGCAACTTTGCCCGCTTTAGGTATGATACCTAAGATACTGGGTTCAAGCCCTGCCCTGACCAGAGCCTCCACGAAAGCCTCGCTTGTAGCCGTATTTACAGGAGTCTCGTTAGGGACGAACTATGCCCTCGCAGCTGTCCCTAACGTGAAAGTAATGGATGCGATCGTCTTTATCGCCGCCTTCCTATTTGGATTGGACGTAGGTCTCGGAGTTGCCTTCTTCTCCCGGCTGGTCTATGGCTACGTGAACCCTTGGGGACAGGCAGGTATCGACCTTCTCGTCTTCCTGATAATCGGAGAATCATTCTACGCGCTAGCTGGATCATTGCTGAGACGAGGTTCATTCGTCAAGAGATTGACCATCGAAAGGGAGACGTATGCCCAGTGGAGCATGATATTCGGAGTTACCGGCTTAATCTCGACATTCGCATATGACGTCCTGACCAACTTTGCCAGCTATGTCTTTACTACTACTTCGCTATTCAATGCCTTGATAATTGGAATGGCTACAGGTGCGCCCCTCGCCATAATCCACGAAGTCAGCAACCTAGTTTTCTTTGGGACAGTTGCCCCCGTCACGATAATCTCGGCCAAGCGTTTCTTAGTGTTGTCAAGGTAGATTCTCGATGACAGAGATTAATCCTAACAAAAGTCGATTTAGAAGTAATAAGTTCTACATCGGAATTATTTTAGTCGCCGCACTGGCGTTATCGAGTTGGTATGGTGCCTCATATTACCTTCAACAGTTGTACGTGAAACCTGCGGTAAAGACCGGGGGCGGTGTTGTATCTCTCAACCTTTTGTTTAACTACGGAAATGGAACGCTAAGATGGAACAACTCCACGAGTATACCGGCCGGATGGAGCTTGTATGATGCAACAGCTTCCCTATCGAGAGTCGAGGCTTCCAACGACCCTACGTATGGACATTTTGTGAATTCCATAGACGGGGTCCGGAGCAGTGGCCAGTCCTATTGGTTGTTATGGATACATTGTGCGAAGGACCGTGCTTGGATGTTCTCACAATGGGGAGTGGATGTCCTGAAGCCTACAAGCAATGGGCTCTCGACGGCGAATTCATTGCATAATCCAATTCTTCTCTCCAGCGATGCCGTTGCATGGAACTATGGAGGTTCAGATACCGCGCCACCAATCTCAGGAGCCTCCAAGGTTGACTTCTGCTCGAACTAGGAAGGCATCTTCAGGCGCGGCTTGGTTAGTGGTTCAGAGTGATCTTGATGTCGACTTCTTGACATGAGGATTGCGAGCACGCATTTTGAGCTGTGTATTGGGCATTCTTAGGAATGACGTAGTTCCAGAGTGACGAATCTGGGGGGCCTCCGTTGACCGTCATTGAGAGTCCCGTAGTGTATTTCTCTTTCAACAACTGTGTCGAGTTGAACGGTTGCCCCCAAACCAGGAAGAAATCACCCAATGTGAAAGTTCTGTTTTGGTCTGGCTCGACATGCATTACACCATCTGTAGAGTGTGTGTGCAAGGGATGAAGACAGGCTCCGTTGATCCCGATTTGCCCCGGAACAACCTGATCTATCCCATTGATTGTAATGGAAATATGAGCATGTGAATGATAAGCGAGACTCCCATTGACGCATTCGGCAAGGTATGGAGGTAGATTGGAAGCCGATTGGTGCGTGAGAAAGTATACTCCTCCAACAATGATCGCTACCAAGACTCCGCCTATCAGCATCAGTGTTACGGTTCTCTGTCTGCGACGCTGCCGCTGGACTTCCTCCAAGACTCTTTTCTTTCGCTGTTGCTGTGATTGTGGCTTCTGTCCCAAGAAAGTACCGTCCCACTATGCCTAAGCTGCGAATAAGAATGCAGAGTCGCATATTACCTTTCCATCGCAGTAACGGCTTTTTCCAACATCTATAAGCCCAAGACGCTAAACAGTTGAGAGGGAATTTGTCGAATGAAACCCGTCACGCTCCTCCTAGCGCAATCAGCTCCCAAGCTTCTTGACAAGCAACGAAACATCCGGACGATAAGCGAACAAGCCGACAAGGCCAGAAGGAGGAACATCGATCTATTGATCTTCCCCGAACTCCATCTCACCGGTTATACCATGCGCGACGAAGTCTACAACCTCGCCGAGCCAGTCCCGGGTCCTAGCACTAGGAAGATCGAAAAGATGGCGAGAGAACACAGTATCCACATTGTGTACGGCATGCCGGAAGAAGGCAAGGCGAAAGGAGTAGTTCACAATACCTCCGTCTTAATTGGACCAAAAGGGATCATAGGAAAATACCGGAAAGTATACCTCCCGACACACACGGTCTTCGAAGAGAGAAGGTACTACAAACCAGGACACGACGCCCCCGTCTTCGACACTCCATTAGGCCGAATAGGTCTGACAATCTGCTATGACCTCTATTTCCCTGAACTCACTCGACTCTTGACACTGGCAGGCGCCGAAATGATCATCTGCATCTCAGCAAGTCCTAGTCTTAGACGCAGATTCTTCGAAGGATTCTGCCTCAGCCGAGCGATGGAGAACGCGATCTACTTGGCGTACGTTAACCGAGTTGGTTTGGAAGAGGGATTACAATTCTGGGGCGGCAGCCGAGTTGTCGCGCCCAATGGCTCCATCTTGGTGCAGTGCAAGTATGATGATGAGGCGTTCGAGCCTTGCAAGATCGATCTGGACGAGGTGAGACGTTCTAGGCCCTTCATACCGACCATAAAGGATGTGGACCCGGTGCTTTTCGATATGCTCCAGGCAAAGAGCCGAGAGGCATGATCAAGAAATAGTGAGACTCCTTTTTCCTTATGACGCTATATTCTAACGACTATTGGTAGTAACACTCATTAGCTGGCCCGCCCGTCCCTATCAAGCAACAGCCGTCGTTATAGGAGCGTAGGTCCAATTTGAGAGGTCGTAATTATCGTAGTACTGTGGGTCAACCGTATACCCGTCAAAAATACATCCACGGTTCACCGGCCCCGAAAATCTCCAAGTTCAACATGGGCGGACCCCCTTCCAACTTTTCCCGCGTAGTAAACCTGGTCTCTCAGGAAAGAGTTCAGATCCGGCATAACGCCCTCGAATCCTGCCGTGTCGCAGCCAACAAGTTACTCCTCGACAAATACGGTGACACGGGCTATCGGCTTACACTTACTCCATATCCGCACGTCATCCTCAGGGAAAACAAGATGATTGCCACTGCCGGTGCGGACAGATTGCAAGAAGGAATGAGGCGGTCCTTTGGAAAGCCCACCGGAAGAGCCGCGCGTGTCAATCACGGTCAAACAATTCTGATCGCGTACGTTAACTCCGAAGGTATAGACACTGCCAAACAGGCCTTGGAAGTAGGAGCGTCAAAGCTTCCTGTTAGAACGAGAGTCATTGTTGAACCAATTGCAGCAGCCGAAGTCCCGGTAGAGGCCTAGACGCTATATGGTCGCAAAGAACGAGGCGATCATACTATGGCTTGAAGATGTCCGTAAAGAAGACATTCCGCTAGTCGGCGGCAAGTGCGCCAACCTGGGCGAACTAGTTGCGAAGGGGTCCCGTGTTCCTCCCGGGTTCGCAATCACTGCCGGCGCCTTCAGCCGTTTCCTCGCCGAGACGAGAATAGGCGAAATTATACACAAGACCTTGGGTAATTCTAACGGATCTCGCGATCCGAAACAGTACGAAGAGGCAAGTCAAGAAGTTCGAAAGATTGTCGAGTCTGTTCAGATGCCTGCGGACATAGAGAATGAGATCAGGCGCGCCTACCAGGAATTATGCCAAAAGACAGGATCCAAATCTATCAAGGTGGCGGTGAGGTCCAGCGCGACTACCGAGGACCTGCCTGACGCTAGCTTCGCAGGGCAACAGGACACGTTCCTCAACGTCACTGGCGAAGACCAGCTGGTCCACTATGTTCAGATGTGCTGGTCCAGCCTCTACACTCCGCGAGCAATTTTCTATCGGGAAGAAAAGGGCTTCCCTCATGAGAAGGTCCTCATCAGCGTCGGCGTCCAAAAGATGGTAGATTCGAAATCTTCGGGCGTCATATTCACAATAGATCCGGTTAATGGTGACCCCTCCAAGATCGTGATCGAAGCAACATGGGGCCTTGGAGAGGCCCTAGTCGGCGGGCATGTTCGACCCGACCGATATATTGTCGATAAGGGAACGATGCAGATCGTCCATCGGGACGTAGTTCGAAAAACTGTCGAACAGGTGCCGAACCATGAGACCGGATTAACGATGAAGCAGGACGTTCCTAGGGAACGTCAAAGCATCGCATGCCTGAATGACGAGATGGTCACTACATTGTGCAGGCACGACCGGAGACTTTCTGGAGCAGGATGAAAGCGCCTTCACAGGCCACGCGGCAACTATCTGGGAAGACTGTCGCAACGCAAGGATTGCCCGCCAGCCCGGGACTTCATGCTGGAAAAGCCAAGATAGTGCTGAGCCTCCAAGAAGCGGGGCGGCTGATGCGAGAGAAGGACATCCTTGTAACAAGGATGACGAACCCGGATTGGGTTCCATACATGAAGATAGCAGGAGCCATCGTAACTGACGACGGCGGGACCACGTGCCATGCGGCGATCGTGTCTCGCGAGATGGGCGTACCCTGCATCGTTGGAACACGTAACGGGACCAAGGTTCTGCAAAACGGAGCTGAATATACCGTCGACGCGAAGACTGGAGTGGTCTACGATGGACTAGTTGAGGAGATTCTCAAACCTCCCATCACGACCGCCCCAGCAATTCCACAGATAATCCCAGTCACATCAACCAAGGTCTACGTCAATCTGTCCTTGCCGGAATTGGCCGACAAAGTGGCCAGGGAGACGCAGGCCGATGGTGTCGGTCTATTGAGGGCCGAGCATATGATGCTGACCGTTGGAAAGCATCCTAGATTATTGATCGAGGAGGGCGGCGGTGAGAAGATGGTGGACGCGTTCGCCGAGGGCGTCCGCAAGGTAGCAACACCATTCATGCCTAGGCCTGTGATCTATCGTTGTTTGGACTTCAAACCTGACGAGTTCCTGGGGCTGCCGGGAGGCGAGAAGTATGAGAGGGATGCCGGCCACGTTGGACCTAATCCTCTTCTAGGCTACAGGGGCTGTTTCCGATACGTCAAAGAACCGGATATCTTCCGATTGGAATGCAGGGCAATTCGGAAGGTAAGGGAACAGTTCAAGCTCACCAATGTTCACGTAATGCTCCCCTTCGTCCGAACCATCGAAGAGTTTCGGAACGCGAAGCACATCATGGAAGAAGAAGGATTGAAGCGCGGCCCGGACTTCAAACTCTGGATAATGGTCGAAGTCCCTGCGACTGTCTTCCTCATCGATCGCTTCCTCGAAGAAGGCATCGACGGGATTTCCTTTGGCACGAACGACTTGACAATGCTAATCCTCGGCATCGATCGGGACGATGCTTCGATACAGGAGATCTACGACGAGCGAAACCTCGCTGTGCTACGAGCGATGAGCCACGTCATTAGGACATGTGCCCAGAAGGGAGTTACCACGTCAATCTGTGGACAAGCACCATCGAACTATCCCGAGGTTGTCGAGTTCCTAGTCAGAGAAGGAGCAGTCAGCATGAGCGTCAACCCAGACAAGGTCATAGAGACAAAACAATTAGTCGCTGGGATCGAACAGAAACTGATCCTCCAGGCAATGAGAGAGTCCCTGCAGCAGAAAGGCAACCCAATCTTCCAGCCTGAATGGAAAAAGTAATTCGTCCTAGTCGCAGAAGGACAGCACATCTAATCTTCAGGTTTCCCCGAGGCAGAACAAGCCGGTTAACGCATTGAGATCTCAGGGAAGTCTGGGTAATCAACTGGACCCGTATCAGAAATAGCCTAGATAACAAATTACGGGGTTTATCCTCGGATCCGAGTAACGGTTGGCTCGAAGACCGAACCATTCGTTGTCACCCGAGCCCGGGTCAGGCCATTGCCGTTGCTGGAGCTAGGGGTTGACTGTGTTTTTGCGCTAATGTTTTGCTTGACCCAGTCCGGTATGATAACTGCACGGATCAATTCTTGGATCAAGATGCCTCGTTCCTCTGCCTCACTTACTAGGAGTTTAAAACTCTCGTCGCGAAGAGAAAGCATGAACTTTGCCATTTGCACGCCCATTTAGAAGCCCGCCTGCTGTAGACAAGTGTATCACTCTCCCATAATT
>VBBH01000217.1 GCA_005888695.1 Candidatus Bathyarchaeota archaeon | reverse complement strand
AAGATGCCAAGCCGTAACAGGCCTCACAGTGTAAGCGGTAGCCTCTCCTCTATCCGTCGAATGTTCCTCACGTATCATGCGGGTTCTGAAAACATCGTTTTGGGTTCGAGGTGGAGATTAATTCCTTGAGTTAGGATTAAATGGACGATAGTCATCATTCTGCTTCAAAGGGGTCAGTCTTGTTTTCGATGGGAAAACCACCCCGACTCATTCTGGCGGTTATCCTGTTGACTATCGTCGCCTCAGGCTTTCTTGGGTATTTTGGGGTTCGCGCTATGATCGGCGCGACAAATGAACAGTTAGTAAAGAACAACCCGATTCATCAGACCGTTACTTTCCACAGGATTTCTCGCGGACAACTGAGCGGCTACGACAGAAGTGCTAATTTGATAATTAACAATAGGGTTGACTGGCTGAGGGCCTGGGACCAAACTTTCTGTCACACCCTAATTCCTTGTCCCGCTACTCCTGAAGTGGATTTCTCGCAACGAACAGTTCTGGCTGTTTTCTTGGGACAGAGAGGGAGCACTGGTTATGAGGTTAAAGTCATTCGGGCAACCATGGATGACTCTAAGACCACAGTAGATCTGACCCTGACAGTTCCGGGAAGAAGTTGCACCACTGGAGCAACGATGACATACCCCTATGACATGGTCGACATTCCAAGAACAAACGGGCCCGTATCGTTCACGATCCAGACACAGACTTTCAATTGTTGAATACGTTCCTCCTAATTTCAACAGATGTTTCTTATTTTCACACTGGTTTTGAACGCACCATTGCCATTCAACTAATCCTTATGAAAAAGGCTCAACGATTCCCCTTTCGTGCCCAAGCGAATAGCGACCACTCAGGAGAATGCAAGGCGTCTTGCAGTTGTCAAACAACATCTCGCGGGAACGACACCCAAAAAACCGAGCTCTAATGACATTATAGAATTAACACGAAACATCGGTTGCCTCCAGTTGGATCCGATCAGCGCTGTCGCACCGAGTCATCAAATTGTTCTCTGGAGTAGACTCGGAAACTATGACACATCCCATCTGGACAGCCTGTTATGGAAGGAAAAGAAGCTCTTCGAGTACTGGGCCCATCAAGCCTCGATTGTACTGATGGAAGACTATCCGCTCTACTATTACATGATGAGAAACTACCCCGATGTCTTCCTCAAATCCCTAGGACCGGTCTGGCGTTTGAGAGTCAAGAAATGGATTAATGCGAATTCGAGATTACGAGACTACGTTCTCAGACAGCTCAAAGAGAGAGGACCGCTCCTTTCACGCCAATTCGAAGACAAATCCAGAACGAAGCCTCGTTCGTTTGGCTGGTCATCTTGGAGCGACGTATCTCGAATGCTCTTCCATCTATACTTCAAGGGGGAAGTTATGGTTGTTGGTCGTGAAGGTAAACAGAAAATCTACGACCTATCCGAACGATTCCTGCCGAGCTGGGTTCCAAAGAAGGAACTTTCAGAAGAGCAAGTGGAGTATGAAGGGGTTCAGCGATCCATCCAAGCGCTCGGCACCGCAAACGAATCAGAGCTAAAATGGTACTTCCTGCGCGGCCGCTACCCAAACTTGAAAGACACTCTCAAACGATTACAAGCCGACTCAAAGATCTACCCGGTCGACATCCAGGACGGACCAATTGGAAGGGGCGAGCGCTACATTCACAGAAACGACGTCCAGACTCTTGAAGAAATGGATTCAGACACGTGGGAGCCAAGAGTCTCGCTTCTCTCCCCCTTCGACAATCTGATTTGCGATAGAACAAGGACCAAGCTTCTCTTCAACTTCGACTATCTCACGGAAATCTACACTCCTGAAAATAAGCGGAAATACGGGTACTACGTGCTCCCTATTCTATATGGCGACAAATTCATCGGCCGCCTAGATCCTTTGATGGACAGAAAAAACGAGAGACTGCTCATTAACGCGGTACATGCCGAGCCACACGCACTCAAGGACAAGAATGTCTCACGAGAAATACGGGGTACTGTTGAACAGCTCTCAGATTTCCTCGGAGCGAAAGAGGTGGTATATTCCCAAAGGGTCCCGAAGCCTTGGCGAAGCCATCTTCATTAATGCCTAACGCCTGTCTGGGGCGGACGAGTGTAACCGACAGTTAGGTTGTTCCCGTATCAAGTGACTTACATTTTCCGAATTGATGCTCAGGCCCATCGAGGTTAGACAGGCAAGTTGCGCCTAAAGACGCGTTCTACCGATGGTGGAGTGGCTTTAGATTCCGATGATGAACTGGGCACGATGGGCCCGTCGAGCGACAAAGAGTCGAAACCGAAAGCTCGCAAGGCCAAGACCAAACGCGTACGGTCTGGGAAGAGGCCCGAGAAGAACAAGACGCCTAAAGCTGTGGACACCCCGAACTTGGCAACTTCGCCAGCCCTATCGTCCCTATCCTCACCGTTCGGTGAGGACGAAGATACTGGCGAACCAGCACAGCAAGCGGCTAATCCGTTCTATGTGATCGGGGGAGCCGGTCAATCAAGAAGCGATACTGCGGAAGAGGACGTTACCGAATCCCAAATTACGCCGCCCCAATTCTCCCTGTCTCCTTCGTCAGAGCCATCCATTGCGGGACAGGGCCAGTATTACTTGGTCTTCGTCAACACACCTGCACAGTCGCTCATGAAAACCAAGCTTCAGGTCGACTTCGACACTTTTCCCACAGTTGCAATCGGCAGAGAGGCAGAGAACGTCGTTGTGATCCCGGACACTGAGGTTTCGCGGACTCACGCCGAGCTAAGCTTGAACGGAAACAAAGTAATCTTGAAGGATCGAGGTAGCACGAACGGAACATTCCTATTCGACGGAAAAGAGTTCCAGCGGGTCACCGGTACTGTCGAGGTCAAGCCGAACAGCATGATCAAATTCGGGAACAATACTATAGTGAAACTCACCTGTGAATGATAATCTTGGCTGATGCCGTCGAAGCATATCTATCGAATTATCCTGAAGAGATACGAAGAATAACCATTCAATTGCGCGACATGGCAAAACGGACGATGCCTAAAGCGCATGAATTCCTCTATTATGAGACTGTCAGCTATTCACTTAGCAATTCCCCAATCGAACGCATCTGCTACATCTCGCCTTCGGAAAAACATGTCACCCTTGGATTCTCGTTCGGTGCTCAGCTGAGCGACCAAGATCACATGCTAAAGGGCACTAGCAAGCGAGCACGCCATATCACGGTAAAAACGTCGGAAGATGCGAAGAACTCAGCCATCAAGAAACTGGTAAAGGCAGCCTGGACCAAGGCGGCCGAGACAGTTTCGAAATGGAGGATAGAGATGAGACAACGAAGAGCGCTAATCAGAAAACGTGCACGACGGCACAAACCGACGAACCGAGCTACTCAATCTCGACGCAGAAGACGATAATCAAGGAATACTCAGCCCAGCACTCGGTGCTCAGGGGTTGCCTTAAGTTCGCGGAACCATCGGGACTTGGTTCTACCCATAAGCAGTGATCAGGGATGAAGTATTATGATGATAAGAGAATGGCTGAGATTCGGAAGACCTTCGAAAAGGAGGTTCTAAATTGGAAAGGAGTAACTTCCAGACAAATGATGGGATGCCTCTGTTACCTTTACAACCGGAAATTCATTGGCTTCCTAGTAACACATGGTATTGTGGTCATGAAGCTCTCCGAAAAAGACCAGGCTCTCCTGAAGAAGAAGTTAGATGGTAAACCCTTCAGGATGGGAGGACAGACGGGCAATCTCTGGGTGACGCCGTTGAAAGAGCCTAAAGATGTAAGATCCATTATGCCGTTCGTAAGAAAGAGATACGAAGAGGCATCTTCCGCATCTGCAAAGACCCGATAATACGGTGTGACGATACCAGAACAGGCACTAAACAAATCGGTGTATCCAGTGATGTTGTGATTTCATTGGTAACACTCCGATCGTCAGTCTCCACAAAATAGTGCCAAAAGTTTTTGATCTCCGCACCATAAGCATTCAGTTAATGACTTGATTCTGGCGTATTATCGGGGAGCCGGATCCGTCCACCGCCGTAGGTTTTCTCGGCATACCAAATCGTAAGAAACGCGATCCCATCTATGAGAAACGCTTGACTGATGTTGTAGAATCGGAGTTGAACTAGTAAAGATGAGATGACGTACCACACGAGCGCCGCCAGAAGCAATCCGATACCTGCAAACGTCCATCTTCTTGGAATATCGAAGCCTATCCGCACAAGTCTGGAACTCTTAGTGTTCACAAGTTTGTCCGTACCATAGACGGCGACCTCTCCTTCGCCAACGCCGGATTTGCAGCGACCTGAAAAGTATTGTCGGAGCCAGTAGCCAGCACTGAGATACTGGACGGCTCCCCAGGCAAAAAGCAGTGTTCCCAGAGTAAGACCCAAGACGCCGAGAATGTAGACGTGA
>VBBH01000216.1 GCA_005888695.1 Candidatus Bathyarchaeota archaeon | reverse complement strand
AAGCATGGAGAGTCACAGGCGGGGCGACGAGCTTGTCCGGGTCAACGTGGATGTCCCCTTGGAACTTACGAAGAGGCAACGAGAGCTTCTTCAAGAATTCGCCCATGAAATCGGCGATAAATCCTAGGCTGAGGTAATGGGTACGAAATTGTCGGCCGGGCCAGTCTAAAATAGTTGCGAAATCCGAGTGATTTAGAACAATCTCGCTCCGTTGGGAACGGGACGCTCGGGATGGACGAGTACAACGTTCCCTTTCTCATCAGGCAATCCGAGAACCAATACTTCGGAGACAAAGTCTGCGACCTGTTTCTTGGGAAAGTTGACCACAGCTAGAACGTGTCGTCTCACTAATTCTTCAGGCGTGTACAATGCTTTCAATTGTGCGCTTGAGGCTTTAACGCCAAGTGGACCAAAATCGATCCACAACTTGTACGCAGGCTTCCTAGCCTTCTGGAATTCTTCCACTCTAACTATGGTCCCAGACCGGATATCTACTTTCAGAAAGTCTGCAAAAGAGACCAGCCCAGTAACGGCGCCATGCTCCATAAGCTGTGCCCGGTCGACGGAACCATTATCGAATATTTATTGAAGACTCTCCCTCCGTCCTATCTTTGCAGGGAGTTCTCGAATACATGAGTACATCCGCGATGATGAATATTCGTGACAATCTCGGAGTATATGCCGAGATCGCAGCGAGACCCAGGGTTAGACTTACCCCCCTTCCTACACCGCTAGAGCATGCTCGGTCGATGAGTACTAGGCTTGGTCGAAGAATCCTCGTGAAACGAGACGATGTTATGAGTCTCGCTCTCGGAGGCAATAAGGTGAGGAAACTGGAGTTTCTGTTGGGGGATGCGAAGAACAAGAGGGCTGACACGATTATCACAACAGGCGCTCAACACTCCAATCACGCAAGATTGACCGCTGCCGCCGCAATAAAGACGGGACTCAAGCCGGTTTTGGTCCTTCGCGGAAAACCATCCCCGCCTAAGGGCAATCTGTTTCTGGACAGGTTGTTGGACGCTGATATCAGATTCACAGAAGAGCAGCCAGATGCTGCCATGAATAATGTGGCAGAGGAATTGAGGGCGAAGGGACACACTCCCTATGTCATACCTGGTGGTGGGGCGAACGCCGTCGGGACCTTAGGCTATGTGAATGCTGCTCGGGAGATCCTCGCGCAGGCGCGTCATGATGGATTGAGAATCGACTATGTCGTCCATGCCACGGGCACGGGTCCCACTCAGGCAGGGCTAGTAATTGGATTCCATATCTTGAATTCCAAGGTGAAGGTCCTGGGAGTGAGTAATGGTCCCGACGAGGCCACGGGCAAACAGCGAGTGCGGCATCTAATAGACGACACAATAAAACTCCTAGGAGTGAAATTGGCGATACCTGACGAGGAAATTATCGTTCATGATGATTACACATGTGGTGGATACGGCGTAATCACACGCGAGGTTGTCGACGCAATGATGCTTGCTGCTCGGACGGAGGGTCTGATCCTCGATCCCGTTTACACTGGTAAGGCCATGTTGGGCATGGAGGGCTTGATCGAGAAGAAGATGATACACGAGAACTCCAACGTAGTCTTCCTCCACACCGGTGGGTCGCCGATAACCTTCCAATATGATAGCGAGGTTTCGAAATATCTCGGGGGACCGATTTGATGTAATCGTCCAAGCCGAATATTTTATTGACGAGCACCGCTCCCTGCGCTTTACTTCAGGCAGATAGTCATCCAGTCATCTTTGCTTGAATCGATCGAAGCTATCGTTCTTCTTGCGGTGCGTGGTGCATGAAAGGTCGTCTTTGTGCTGCTCAGCCGATGACTTTTCTGAACAGGTATAGAGTGGCACCCAGGGTGACGACGGCGATCAGGGCTATTACGCCAAAGGCGGCTAACAGGTGGCCCCACACGTCCATGCATCCCGGACCGGCCACCAGCGAACGGACCGCGTCGACAGTAATGCTAACTGGGTTGTACTTTGAAACCGTTTTCATCCAGTCGGGTAGAAAATTCTGAGGTGACAAAGCCGTGCTCATGAAGAGCAAGGGGAAGGTCAGAAAGCCAGCTATCCCGAAGACTGACTCTGCACTCTTCGTCTTGAGACCAAGCGCGAGCGAAATGCCCGCCCAAGCCAATCCAAAGAAGGCAATGGTTGCCAGAATCAGTAGCAAACCTAGTATGCCAGTTTCTGGGAAGACGCCGAACGCCAGGACCCCGAGTCCTAGTATTATTGATGATTGAACCACGACTCTGAATGAGTCCGTGAGCAGACGCCCAAGAAGGATTGCAGGTCTACTAACCGGCGTTGCCAGCATTTTCTCCAAGTAACCCGATTTCACGTCATCTACCACCGCGGTGCCAGATTGGAACGCGCTTGAGAATGCATTCTGAAGAACTATTCCCGCTATAGCGAAACTGACGTAGTTCGGAAACGCGTATGTCGGGTTTGCAGTGTCGCATGTGGAGGTACCGAATCCTGGGATGCTCGCAAATCTACTGAAAAGTTGGGTGAATAGTAGCAGGAATATTATCGGTTGCAGCAGCGAGAAGAATAGTAATATCGGATTGCGGAACAACTTCTTCAGCGACCGAACGAACAGGTAGCGAGTATCGAAAAGCAGTGTCATCTTACTCTACCTCCTCCTCCTTCCGAACATTCCGCCACCATATTGTTTGCTCAACTCTTCGACTCGTATGCGTTTTCCGGTGTGTTTGAGGAATACATCATCTAGAGAGGGAGTGGAGAGGTTCAATGATGCGACTCTGATCTGCGCGCCGTCGAATGCCCTTACGAGATCGGGGATAAGGTAAGCGCCGTTCTTCGCATAGACAGTTAGTCCCATGTCCGTGTTCATAACCTCGGTTACCCCTTGCAGCCCGTTCAGAATCTTCTTTCCCTCCTCCTTTAGTCCGTTGAGATCCTTTCCGTTGTTGTTCTCGAAAGTCAGGTTTATTGCGTCTGCGCCGATCTCACCCTTTAGTTCCGAAGGGGTGCCCTGCGCAACAATCTTCCCAAGATCGACGATTGACAATCGGCCACACAATCGGTCTGCTTCCTCCATGTATTGCGTGGTTAGGAATATTGTGATCTTCTCGTCTCGGTTCAACTGTCTGAGATAATCCCACATCCCAGCTCTAGACTGTGGGTCCAGTCCAGTCGTAGGCTCATCAAGGAAGAGTATCTTAGGGCGATGCACTAGTACCGAGGCCAAGTCGAGTCTTTTCTTCATCCCGCCCGAATAGAAGGCCGCACGCTTGTCAGCAACCTCCTCTAGTCCAACGATCTTCAACAGCTCCTTAACACGTTCCTCCAGTCCTTTTCCTCGCATCTGGTGCAGGTTGCCCTCAAGAATTAGGTTCTCTTTGCCGGTTAGGTCCCAATCGATAACGGTCTCTTGGGCCTGTAGTCCCACAATCTTCCGAATCTCCCCAGCACCCTTCTCAACATCGTATCCGGCTACTTTGGCTTCTCCAGACGTCTTGTGAAGGAGAGTAGTCAGGATTTTGATCGTGGTGCTTTTTCCTGCACCGTTAGGTCCCAGGAAGCCGAAGAATTCACCATCGTCCACATGGAACGAGACTCCGTCGACTGCTTTCGTCCCGTCAGGATAGATCATGACGAGATCCTTGACGCTAATTACCTCCGTCATTTTGACAAACGCTCCTTAGTCTTTCGGATGGTTTGAACCGGTCTTATTCTCTCTTCTCCCACCTTGTTCAAAGTGGAGTTTGCCCAATCCAACTGTCGCTCGAGATTCAACGCGTACTCTTTCAAAATGAATCGAGCATCTGATGGCGCTAGATCGCCCATTTTCGACTCCACGGCTTCCTGTGCGATCTGGAACTGCGTCTTGGAACCGTCTACAAGGAATTTTCCAACATCTTGTGGTTCGAGCATTTCGATGAAGATACGTCTCATTGATCCCCAGCGTTGTCCGAAGTTTGCGAAGAAGCCCTTCGCCATGCGAACATGTTCCAATCCTTTCTTAGTGATGTGGTAGGTTCTATGATCCACTTTGCCCTTTCCGCTGGGCTCGTCAGTGATTAACCGCTCGTCAACCATCTTCTTCAGCATCGGATAGATCGACCCGGCACCGGGACGCCAGGCTCCCTCAGTCCGGCTCTCAATGTCTTGGAGGAGTTCGTAACCGTGAGATGGTCTCTGTGCAATCTTGTACAGTGCGTAGTGCATCAATAATCCGCGAGGAGCACCATGCGGACGCTGCAGGAACACAAGTCGACAGCTAGCCTCATGCTCCTTCTGGGATTTACTGACCATGACTCGCCCAGTGTTGGATACTGAGTATTTATGTATATCTAATACGATACCCGCGTTTCAATATCGATTAATATGTCATACATCTTATATCCGCATATCAAAACGGGATCGTTCAGGTTACACGTTTGGCTGAACAAAAACAGCTATCCAGAGCAGAAGTCCGTCGTACAATCGCGGCGTCTCTCGCGACTGCTTTCGGGCTCGTAATTGCGCTCGTCTGGTCGAACGTTGTATTGGGAGGATTGAAGACTTTCGGTGTCA
>VBBH01000215.1 GCA_005888695.1 Candidatus Bathyarchaeota archaeon | reverse complement strand
ATCGGCTCCACCAGTCGCTGTATCGCCGCTAGTAGCCAATACTTGGAAGACTCCGCCGCCGAACTCCATCAAAGTGACATCGTGTGTGCCGCCGCCGAAGCTGAAGACCATGATCTTCATCTCCTTGTCCGTCTTGTCCAGGCCGAAAGCAAGACAGGCCGCGGTGGGTTCGTTGATTATCCGTGAAACTTCGAAGCCGGCGATCTCTCCCGCATCTTTCGTAGCTTGTCTTTGATTATCGTTGAAGTGGGCGGGGACGGTAATGACGACCTTCTTGACGGGTCGACCGAGGAATTGTTCGGTATCTTGCTTGATCTTCTGGAGAATGAAAGCTGAAATCTGCTGTGGAGTGTATTCTTTTCCGTAGACTCGTACTTTGTAGTCGGTCCCCATCTTACGTTTGATCTCTGCCACTGTCCCGTCGGGGTTTGTAGCCGCCTGACGTTTCGCAGGTTCTCCGACGATCAATTGTCCTTCTTTGGTGAATGCAACGACTGAGGGGAACATCTTTCCCGCCGCTGTCTGGCCTTCAGCGCTGGGAATGACTACTGGTCTGCCTGCCTCCATGATGGCGGCTGCTGAATTCGTGGTTCCTAGATCGATTCCGAGTATTTTCTCGGCTTCTGGCTTGCTCATTCCTCTTCCTCTACTATATTCTCCGTTTTATATTGACCATTCTTCGTTGATGATGAGGGTTCGCTTCCCTCTGCGACCTTGACGATGCTGGGTCTGAGAACTCTTCCTTTCAACGTGTACCCAGATCTTATCTCTTCGATGATTGTTCCCTCCTCCTTCTCCGAGGGTATCTTCAGCGCGGCCTCATGCAATGAGGGATCAAACCTGCTGCCGACGCCTTCTATTCTGACCACTCCTTCTTTTGACAGGAGTCCTTGGAATCGCTTCAACACCATCCTGATCCCTTCCACAAGTGCTGGGCTGTTGTCTCCTTCACGAGCCTTCTCCAAGCCAAGCTCTAGCTCGTCAACGACGACCAATAAGTCGGAAAGTAATCGTTCATTACCATATCTCTTCACGTCTCCCATTTCTCGCTCTGCTCTCTTCCGATAATTTTCAAAATCAGCCTGTAGATATTGAAGTCGTCTAAGATAGTCCTCCGATTTTTCCCGTTCCTTCTGCAGCTCCTCTTCTACCTCAGGAGGTCCGGTCTGTTCCATTGAAGTTGGACCTTTGACCTGATCATCACTCTTTGACTGGGACGGCTTGGGCTCTTGAGTCTCCCGTGTTGTTGTAGTTGTCTCTTGGTTCCCATGCATCGATGCTCGCTTCCGACGAGGATACATCGCAGGCGTCTTGAAGAGCTTTCTCTCCTCCGAAGAGGGGATGGAAAAAACCTTACGCCGAAAGCCACCCGTTTCCCATCTTGCAACGGCTAGGTTACGCTTCCTTGATAGGCGGCCCGGTCAATCCGTATTTTCAGCCGAAGAATCAGCTAACGGAGCAACGATCAAACAAATGAGTTTTCTGAAAAGATTAGTTCCGATGAAAGCAAAGGTCTGGATAACACTCGACAAACCCACCTTCATGGAGGGAGAAGCGATCACGGGCAAGGTGAACATCGACAGCAAGGAGGGGTACATCCCTGCCGAAGAGGTCAGGGTGGAAGCCCGGGTCTATGAACATTACCAGGAGAATGTTCAGGTGGTTATCAACAATCAAAGAATCAACCAGATGGAACCAAAGAAGAACACTCTCTTCTCCGATAACGTGCGAATATCAGGGCCGACAGATTTTGGGAATGGAGAAAGAAGCTTCCCATTCAGCGTAGGAATGCCATCCTGCAAAGCCACCCATTACGGAGGGTCGATACAGAACAGTCTCAAGGGCGTCGTACAAGTAAAGGGACGACCAGATATAACCGGCGAAACGTCAATCGGCTTTTCTCCGCCTGGAAGCGGCCAGTACATGCAAGCTCCTCAGCAACAGTACATGCAACAGCAGGCATACGGACCTCAATACGGCCAGTATGGTCAGCAGATGCCACCTCCGCAACCGTATGGTCAACAACCCTACGGTCCACAGGGCTATGGGCAGCAACCGTACATGCCGCCTGGTTCGATGCCAATGCCAGGATCCGCTCCTGGATATCCGCCTCAGATGCCTCCACAACATGCGGCCTCGAACAGCCGTTGCAAGTACTGTCAAGGCCTAATGCAAGCGGGCTCTAGCAAGTGCCCCACATGTGGCGCACCACAATAGACCTACTCTAAACCTGGTGGGGTTTTTGACCCCCCGACTCTCTTTTCATAGATCCAGTGATACGAGTCCTACTCCAGCGACTATCAGAACTGCACCGGCGCCTGAGGTTAGTGTGAATGATTCGTGAAAGAGTAGCGCTGAAAGAATGGTGCTAACTATCACTTCGATCGGGAGTATTATCGACGAGACGGTCGGCGATACTCGTTCTACGCTCTTGGAAAAGAAATAGTATGCGCCTACTGTTCCAAATACTGCAAGCACGAGAATATAGGACCAGGCTGTCGGGTCCGAAATTGTCTGAACTGTTTGTCCCAATGGGGCAAAGGGCAACAACAGAAGGCTTGTTGTCAGGACAATCCCACCTGTCACTGCTCGATCTCCTCGCTCCATCGCGAGCGGTTTCGAATAGATGAATACCAATGCTATTGTGACAGCTGTCGCTACGAGTAAGAGATCTCCAAGCAGATGTGACGATCCAGTCGAGTTGGATGGACCTTGTCCAGCGACTAGTAATCCGACACCAAGAAAGCCGACGATCACACCTACTGATTTCAAGGGTCTAAAACTCTCCTGATGACTTATCCAGGCGATCAAAGGGATCATCAAGGCGGCTGTTCCAATTATCAAGGCCGCTTCGGAACCGGTCACTAAGGCTTGTCCTTCGAATTGTAATACGTATCCGAGCATGTTCAATATTCCAATCCCCCACATTTTCTGGGATTCGAGGAGGGATTTCTGGACCCATCCTTTTTTCCGAAAGACTACCAGTATCAGTAGGGCGGCGAGGAGGAATCGGAGACTCGCGAAAGATAGGGGCGGTATTGGATGGTTCAATCCCATCTTGATAATCGGGATGCTAGTTCCGAACAGTATTCCTGCGGCAACTGTCGCGGCGAGCCCTGAAGTCAATCTAGCCAATTGCTGGTTTCACAGCTAATCATGGGTGACTGCGCTGGGCTGTGAGTGCCGATTAAGAGCGTGTCTCATGAAACCATAGGCACGATTAGACTGCCCGGCCTTTAAGAAGGGGGTATCGACACCTCGGCGTCGAGCTAAACTTATCTATCCTATAGTATACTACTGTTCTTCTTGTCTATGCACATAGCTCCCGAATCAAAAGGGACAATCGAGTGCGCCTGGTGCAAGGATGCGAAGCCTATCGAAGAAACGGCCTGGTTCATGCCAGAACCCGGTGAACACAGCGTGCGCCTATGCGACTTCTGTCACAATGAGGCACGAAAACAATTGCGTCTCTTGAGACTTGGAAGGACTAAAGGCGAGTTCCCGACCGTTCCGGCGTTCACAAACTAGGGCCTCAGATACTGAAGCATGCTAGCGTTCCTCCCTTCTTGCTGGCCTAGCTAGGACTCTATCCGAGCATCGTTACAAACTGTTATCTGCGAAGCTCCGCTCACTCGTCATAATACTCCGGAGCTTTTGGAACTAATTATGCCCAGCCAGAAAACGAATATTTTGATCCTTGGCTGTGGATTAGGAGGATCTACAGTAGCGGTCAAACTAGCTGGCAAGGTGAGGAAGCATGCGAACATCAGGGTTATCGAACGCAGACAGAACCTGCAACTTCCGGCAGCGTTCCAGTGGGTAATGATGGGATGGCGGAAGCCTTCTGAGGTTCAAAGGAGTCTTCGTCCTCTCGTACGAAAGGGAATAGATCTTGTGAACGACTCGGTCGAAAGGATCAGTATTCAGAGGAAGATTGTCAAGACCAAAACCGGCGATTATTCCTATGATCATTTGATCATCGCAACCGGTGCAGAGTATGCAACTGGTCTAATCCCAGGCTTCGAGGAATACGCCAATCATTCATATGATTTGGAGCATGCCGTAAGGTTCCGAGACCATGTTCAAAACTTCAAAGGCGGAACGCTGGTCGTCGCGATTTCTAGAATACCCTTCAAGTGTCCACCAGCACCATACGAAGCGGCATTATTACTAGAGCAACACCTCCGATCAACCGGCAGAAAGAGTCCCGTCCAGATCTTCACCCCTGAAGCCCAGCCTCTTCCCGCGGCTGGTCCAGTAATAGGGAGGCAGATGCTGAAACTATTGGAGAACCGCGGATTATCCTACAAACCGAAAACTGTTCTCAAGCGCATTGAGAAGAATCGGATCATATTTGACAACGGTGAAGCTCAGTACGATCTCTTGTACGCGGTGCCTCCTCATGTGTGTCCGAAACCAATCGTTGAGGCAGGACTTACCGACTCGTCTGGCTGGGTCCCGATTAATCCTCAGACGTTGACGACGAAATACGAGAATGTCTATGGACTCGGGGACGTGACTTCCGTCGAGACGGCACATGGACACGTTCC
>VBBH01000214.1 GCA_005888695.1 Candidatus Bathyarchaeota archaeon | reverse complement strand
CTGGACAGTCAATTGTCTCATCATTCTCGCGCCGACGCTGGCCCCTGCTGCTCTGTTTCGAGTATTGAAAGGTGACCGGGGCACTTTTGCGTACATCATCATGTACGGCGCCATGGCGAACATGATCTTACTCTCGGCTTTCCTGATGTGCTCTTCGAAGGTGCTTCGTGGTTGGCCATTCCTCTTGGCAATATCCTCGGCAGTAGTTCTCTTGGGTATCTCGAAGTAGCCGTCCCCAACAGCCGTCAACAAGGCCTTGGTCTGTTTGCTAGTTAATTGGCCGAAGAGGCTGCTTAACGACATGAGGAAGGCGTCGTCAGTCACTCCCTCGGCGATCTCCTTCTTGTGAAGAACCTCAATCTTCCCAATCTTGTCCAAGTCTCTAAGGAGACCTTTGACATCGCTATCGTCGAATCCAACCAGTCGGTAATGTTCCCAGCCTCCCATCAAAACGGTCGGCGGAACCTCCATGAAATTATGCCTTGCAATTATTGGGTCGGTCCCTTTTCCATTTCTTGCGCACATGCAGGTCTTAGCGATCAACTGGAACTTGCCTTGATGGAAGGACTTCGAGATGATCTTGCCGCGCCCAGACTTTGCGATAGTGATCATCTCTTTCTGGAGTCCTTCAAATGTAGCGAATCCGTCGGCTTCTATCTCTAGAATGTCCGCGGCGTGGTTGCACCACATTGAGATCCGAGCGTTCGGAAACTTCCTGGTTAGATCGTTATGGGGGCAGTCGTGTTGTACTCGTAGAAAGAGCTCGAACAAGTCGATCCTCTGTCGAATCAGGGTTATTCTTGACCTATAAGTGAAGTGCCGGCGGTCGCTGGTAGTCTATTGCCGACTCTCGACTGTGTAACTATAGCCGGCGTGTGCCGGGATAAGGATAATCCGTCAAGGCGGCTCCGTGATCATTTCGGAGGCGAATGATGAAATGGAAACTCGAAATGAATATGTGAAGAGTACAGGCGGAAATCGTGGAATAGTCTCCGCTACTCGTGGTTTCATCGGATTCGTATGGAATGGAGTACAAGGATTTCATGAAACAAAGTTACCGCGTACAAAGGCGATGTCCGTTACACCACACAATTGGGTCACGGTTGATCACTCACAAGTGATGGCTGAGCTGGAGCATTGGAGAAGCCAAGCATACGCAAACAATTCCCGATACCAGATAAGGTAGACCAAGATGGAGCACCAATCAAGACCCGAGAGAAGGTTCAGTCAACACAAGATACTGCTTGAGGACTATTCCACCGCCAAAGCCGCCGGTCTGAACGCTGCACTCCACCTCTGCCCCGTTTGTGGCGAATCATCAGAATGTCACAACATCGGAGACAGCTTCCACGGCTGTCGGCTATGTGGATCAATATGGCAGGACCGCCCGTCAAAATCCAGCTAAGGCCTTCCTCTTTTTGGAAGATACTCCGAGCTGGCTTGGAAACCCAGGCTATTTTTCAGATCTTCCCGATGAAGACGCGCGTTTCGTAGAGCATTCTCACCTTCCCCTTTTCAGCGTGTGACTCGAATAGATTAGAGATGTCATTCTTCAATGCCGTGAATTTTTCTTTTTCGGACGAGTTAGGCATGTACGACGCGGACATGATCCGCCCTGCAAGTCCCTGACGATCGAGGAATTGTTCGTTCGAGAGATTGAACTTTTTGAACATTCCATTTCTGAACCAGCTGGACAGGAAGGCCTTGTTTATCTCTGGAACTTTTGCCCTATTTCTTGCATGTCTCCGAACAAGGGAATCGTACTCTTTCATGAATGGATCTTTCTCGCTTCTGTCATTGTACACGATACAAACATCCCGGTTATTCCTGAGAATCCTCTCAAACTCCTTCTTTGCGAGTTCATGATCGAACCAGTGTAGCGCCTGTCCCACAGTGACTAGGTCGACGCTGGAATCTTTGAGTGTCGTGTCCTCAGCTCTTCCTTTTATGCTGACAAAGTTTGGAAAGCGGGAAAGGTCCTGCTCAGCAAAGGACCTCATTTCATCATTGGGTTCGACACAGAACACCTTGTTCCCGTTTTGCAGGAATAGTCTTGAGAGCAACCCGGTTCCGGATCCAATATCGGCAACCGTTTTGTTCTGGTCAAAACCACCCTCTGTTTTCAGGATATCAAGAATCTGCCTAGGGTACTCCGGCCTGTGCATCGAGTAGTCAGATGCTCGTCCGGTGAAGCGATGAATAAAGTCCTCTGACATGATGATTCCTGAGATTCTTGGTTGGTGATTAGTCTGGGAGATGAACTAATTTTTCTTCTGAAGCTGGAGATATTCGGCTTCGATCCTACCCTGTGACTTGAGATAGAGGATCGCGCCTGGCGCCAGATGGTCCAGATATGCGAGAGTGTAGATTTTCATCCTCTTCTGCTTCAGTCGGGTGGCTTCCTGAATAGTGGCCCTCATTAAGGCTGAACCGACGCCTCGCCCTCGGAAGCCTGGAAGCACATATGCACCGTTGAACCTGGCCTCTCCAAGTCCATACGAATCCGGTCGCAGAATGGAGAGTCCAACAAGCTTTGCACTAAGAAAGGCGCCTATCCAGCCTTGATCCTTCGTGACGGATTTCTTGACCCAGTCTGCAATCTCTTTTGACCCGCCTTCTTCCTCGATCCACCAATCCCAGTAAGGACGTAGCCCTTCCACCCACACTTCGGCCGCCTCGTCGGCGAAATCTTTTGTCAATCCCCGAGTCTCGATCATGTTCTGTTCCACGGGATATGTTATTGGAAAGTCCCAGCCGATCCGAACTATTCGCCTAAGAGGTTCGAATCCTGCGTGCTTGTACAGGTCGACGTAGGGTTGGACGGCATGAGTATAGCCTTTTACGTATTGGGGATTTTGCATGTCAACGTATTCGAGGACCTTGGCGAGAAGTTCTCTCGCCAGTCCGCCTAGATCGGGGTCGGGGTCTCTTACTGCGAGATTTCGAATCTCAAACCAGCCTTCATGTCCAAGCTTGATGACACCGATGCATCCAACCATAGTTCCATTCTTTTCGGCGATGAATGAGCCATCAGGAATGAGACTAGGTAAACCAATTCTTACTCTTGGTAGATACTCTAATCCTCTGAAGGTTTCTGATTGAACTTCGAGAAACTTGGCCTCGTCACCTGGCCTGAGATTTCTTATGTGTGTATCAGACAATTTCGACGGCGCCACCAGTTCGAGCGAACAGCTCGAAGACAATAAAAGGACTCACCGACCCCAAGAGAAATTGGGAACAACGAACCCAGACACCGCCAATACAGTTTGGTAAACGGCAATTCTCCAGACTAGGATAACCGTCTAACAGGAGAATCCGCAAAGTTTGCAGGCATGCGTTGCTCGGGTTAGAAATAGACTGATAACTACTCTCAAAGACAACTGAGAAGCTCAAGAGTGGCACAAAGACTTGCATTTTCCACGGTACGCTCGTCTCATCATCCAACTCGCCGCGGGAGTCACCGCCTTCGCCCTTTTCTGGTTGGTTATCAGGGCGAACATAAACAAAGTAGGGAACCTTGTAGGCTCTGTTAACCCACTCATACTAGTTCTCGTGTTGTTGTTCGATGTTTTGAATATCATATTCTACGGCACGGCTTGGTATTTTCTCGTGCACACCTTCCACAAGGTCCGACTTGCAAAATGTGTACAGGGGGTAATGATCAGCATCTTTGGAGACATACTCGTACCAACTGCATCAGTAACTGGGGAGGCACTTCGAGTGACCTTCGCAAACCGGGAATTTGGCTTGCCCTATCCTGAAGGTATAGCTACGATCCTCGTTCATCGAGTACTCAACGGTCTTGCATCCGGAACGATACTAGCCATAGGCGCGGCGGTTTTGGTGTCGGGCGGTGAACTGAGTCCGAGACTTCGATTGTACATACTGGTTCTATTGATTCTTGTCATGATTCCATCTCTGCTTGGAATCACTATGCTGTTTCGTCCGGGCATCGGGTCGAGGATTGTATTACGCCTCATAGGTGGATTCGCTAATCGTCCGTTGACGGCCCGGTTTGTTCATCGCATCACAGGAGGAGTCTTGGGCTTTGAAACTTCTATGAAACTGATACGGGCTCGAGGTCGAAACATACTCTTCTCGTTTCTCTTTTTGGGTTTTCAATGGTTCTTCCAAGTCCTTATCCCCTACTCCTTCCTTATCGCAATAAGTTCAACGTTACAACAACCAACAAATTATTGGACCTTCTTCTGGCTCATCTCCGTCGCCTTCCCAATCTTCGGCTTGGTCAACCTCATTCCGATAGGCATACCTGGGATGGTCGGCATACTGGACAGCGCAATGGCTGGCACCTTTATCCTGCTCGGAATCGGCCCCGAGGTCGCTATCGCTACAACGCTACTAACCAGAATAGTGCTAGTTGTCTTCGAGTTGTCGGTCTGTGGTGCAGTAGTTGCTCTATCGGGCTAT
>VBBH01000213.1 GCA_005888695.1 Candidatus Bathyarchaeota archaeon | reverse complement strand
TGCAAACGTGGATTATGAGGGACCGAGCAGCAATCCCTCAAACACCGCAGACCTCCGCAGGAACAAACGATATCGACACCTGAAGGGCAATTTAGCCGAGCCTCGGATTGCAAAGTGGGTGGCGAAGAATGCTGATCTGGTGGTTCATTTTGCAGCTGAGACTCATGTGGATCGAAGTATTGCGAACCCGAGACCGTTCCTTGAGAGCAACATTCTCGGGACTTACAATCTCGTTGACGCCTTGAGAAACGGCAAGATACAACGTCTTGTCCACATATCGACCGACGAAGTGTACGGGTCAGCAAATGATAGGGAGTCTTTCGACGAGGAGTCTCGACTCGATCCTTCTAGCCCATACTCTGCGACCAAGGCCGCAAGCGATCAATTGGTCAACGCTTGGATAAGGACGTACAAGGTGCCGGGAATGATCTTACGGTGCACGAATAATTATGGTCCATATCAGCATCCAGAGAAGCTAATTCCTAAGACGATCATTCGAGGATTGAATGATTTGCAAGTACCTTTGTACGGTGGTGGCATGCAAGTCCGGGATTGGATCTTCGTTACCGACTTCTGTACAGCTATCGAGAAGGCGCTCGAGAAGGGCGAGGTTGGCCAGACCTACAATGTTTCAGCTGGAAACGAGCTTACGAACAAAGAGGTTGTCCAGCGAATATTGCGACAGATCGGAAAGCCGTGGTCACTGATCGTATCGACGGAGGATCGCCCTGGGCATGATGTGAGGTATAGTCTATCGTCAGAGAGGGCCCGTGCGAAATTAGGCTGGAGGCCGAGGCACGAGTTCGAGCATGCCTTGGGTTTGACGGTTAAATGGTATCGAGAGAATGAGCCATGGTGGAGGCCCATGGCTACTAAGAAGATACTTTCTGCCAGGCCTTGGAAAGAGAGATGGTAGTCTCACGCGCATACTGGTAACCGGCTCCTCCGGCTTGCTTGGCAACAAGCTAGTCGAGCACGCGATCGCAAAGGGGCACGAGGTCTACTCGACGTACCAGCACAATCCACCTAGACTCGGTGTTCCTGTAGTGTTGGATCAGACGATTCAGGGTGAGGTTGAGAAGGTGGTCTCGTTGGCTTCGCCGGACGCTATCGTGAATTCTGCCGCGTTGACGGATGTTGATCTTTGCGAGGAGCTGCCGGAGATGGCCAGATTCGTGAACTCGATATCTGTCTCACATCTAGCCAGTTCGGCCAGTGCACACAAGGCATTCCTTGTACAGGTTTCGACGGATTACGTCTTTTCCGGCGAGAAGGGCATGTACTCTGAGACTGATCCGCCCTCGCCCGTCAACGAGTATGGTCGATCCAAACTGGAAGGCGAGGAGATGGCCAGGTTGGCCGGCGAGGGCAATTGGTGTGTTGCTAGGGCCAGCGTTGTGTATGGCTGGGGTCGTCCCCAGCGAGGAAATGCTGCAACATACGTCTACGATAAGCTATCGAAGGGCGAGCAGATCCGAATGGTGCAAGATCAATACTGCAGTCCCACATACAATGACAATCTCGCGAGGATGATACTCGAAATTCTAGAGAAACGGGTCTTGGGAGTAATTCATACTTCCGGCGCTACCAGGATCAACAGGTATGACTTTGCAGTATTGTTGGCCAAGGCGCTAGGATTGGACGCCAATTTGATTGTGCCAGTGGAATCGGCGAGCCTTCAGTGGAAAGCGAAGAGGCCGCGCGACTCTTCTCTAGATGTCAAAAAGAGTTCTGACATACTCAGGGAGAAGCCTGTCTCCGTGCTGGAGGGTGTCAAGGGTTTCTCTGAGGAAGCTAAGGCCCAAGTCAACAAGACTCTGTAAGCGAAGCTACTTGTGTGGTGGTTTGTTCCAGTCGAAAGCTTTGGCCGTTCTGGGGTCGATGATTGTCTGGTCGTTCCAAACTCTTCGTTCCTCGTCAGGATTCTTCAAATCGTAGAGTCGGTTCACAAAGTAAACCGACAGAGACGGTTTGTAGCCTAGGGTCTTGGTTCCGTGCCAATAATGCCCTGGTATCCGGACCACTTGCAACTTCTCGCCGCTTGCGACTATCTCGTCTAGTTGTCCCTTTGTTGAGGAGCCAGGCTTGTCGTCGAATGCACAGATCTTAAGGGCACCGTCGAGGACGATGAAATAGTCGACTTGGCCCCGGACGTGGCGGTGCCAGCCTCGGATCATGCCCGGATAGCTGTAGGAGAGGTTGGCCTGGACCACGCTATCTTCGCCCAACAGGTCTTTCCAGTCGTTCCTCAGAATCTCTGCAAAATAGCCTCGTTCGTCAATGTTCTTCTTAATGTCGAACACCTGTACTCCGGGTAGCATGTTTTCGTCGAAAAGTTACGAGCAGTATTTAACGTGGCAAGGCGATTTACGATGGTCGATATTACGGTGAAACCTAGTTTTGTGCAAGCTTGAAGACTACAACCATCTCGCCATGATACCATACTGCCGGAATCTACTAGTGACCGAGTTGGTTCAGTGGCATAAATGGTATCTGCCTCAGAAATCGATTGAAGGAAAGACTGTACTTGACGTAGGAGCGGGTTGCCTTCCTAGAGGACATTTGATTCTGGGGGCAACTAAGGACATATCAGAATATCAGGCGGCAGAACCTGTATTTTCGTCAAGGGGACTCTCACTTGTAACGGAGACTCACGCGAGGCCCTACTCCGGCCGGTTGTACGACATAAAGGGGCATGGGCTCTTACCTTTTTCGCTCACGCCAGAGCATCCAGTTCTAGTTGCACGAACGCATCTATCTTACAAAGGCGAGCTACACAAAAGCGCAAGACGAGTAGTCGACGGTCTGGAATGGAGAAGAGCGAAGGACATCAGACCAATGGTAGGTCACAGAGGGAATGGAGACTGTCTGGTATTTCCGAAACTGAAGCTTGAGGCACCAGTCCCCGATTTTCCACTGGAATATGGACGAAGTCCTCCTGACCGATACGGCAGAGTGACTGTGAAGCTTGAGGAACAGATGGCGGAACTTCTCGGACTTTATGTTGCCGAGGGGGACTCGCAGAGCGTCGTGGGACTGAGTTTTGGTTCGCATGAGAAGGAGCTTGTAGAACACGCTGGCTCGCTAGCGAAAGGTGTCTTTCCATACAGAGTCAGAACAAGACTCCGAGGATCCAGCGCGATCGTTCATTTTGGAAGCACTCCATTGGCCAGGTTTCTCCACTCCAATTTTGGAGATAGAGCAAGAACCAAGAGGCTCCCTGACTGGATGTTGCTCGCTCCTCGACGCATTCTTGCCCCCTTTCTAAAGGGCATTTGGGAAGGCGATGGCTACTACTCAACCTCAATGCACAAAGGGCATCCTATCTTTTCACTTGGCATAAGGACCTCATCGATAGCACTTGCAATGGGAATCCAACTTGCTCTTTCCAAGTTCGACATCTTTGCAAGAATTAATCGAAGTGACCGTATTGGCACCGGCAGATTTGCTGGGAGTTCCGAAATTTACGACGTAAGAATGAGCGGGGTTAACCCGAACATAAATGAGGTTTTCGGCGTGTTCCCAAGGTCAGGAACCGGCAGGATTACGAGACGGTTTGGAGAGGACGCAGCTAATTTCTACATGCCTGTAAGAAATGTGAAGACTCGCGAATACAAGGGAACGGTCTTCAACCTAACCACAGCGTCAAACGACTACCTCGTCTCCAACATTATCGTGCACAACTGTGGTGAAACGGCTTTCTTATGATCAAATCCGATATTGAGGGTGCGGAGCTTGACGCGGTTTTCGAGATCCATTTTCCTGTGAAGTTCGAGAAGATCGCTGAGGGCAGTGACCCGCACGCCTCTATCTGGAGGATCAGCAAGAAGTGAACATCGCTTTCCTGGCTTAGTCTAAAGATCGTGCGGCCTATTCGCAACGCTCGGAGCAAACTTAGAAGGCAAATCCTCGTGAACGACTTAACGTCACTAGCCACCGTTCGACAATTCTGAAGCCATTTCCCGGCGCGCTAAATCTTATCAGTTAACGATCTTGGGTGTGAGCAGGGAAGTGTAAGGTCGAGAAATGCCGACTGGTTCGCCAGATGCATCGTTCTGGAAAGGCAAGACCGTACTTGTAACTGGGACCACGGGTTTCGCTGGGGGGCATCTTGCAGAATTATTGAATGGTCTCGGAGCAGAAGTGCGATGCTTTGTCCGTTCTCCCCATGGTATGATGATCCACTTGGGTCCGAAAGCGAAGACGGTGGTGGGGGATGTTCAGGATTATCAGAGTCTTTTCGAGGCTCTGAAAGGTGTAGATGTTGCTTTTCATCTCGCCGCAACCACAATTATTCCAGAAACCAGGGCTAAGGTGTTCAACACTTTCGCAGTCAATTCTCTCGGGACTTTGAACTTCTTGATGGCCGCTCGCGAGCGACAAGTGAAGAAGATGGTTTACGTCAGCACATGTCACGTCTATGGGAAGCAGGATCATATGCCGATTAACGAGGAGCAACCTGCCCATCCAATCGACATCTATTCGGCTAGTAAGCTCTCGGGAGAGAGTCTAGCACTATCGTTTGCAGAGATGTATGAGATGGACATCAGCATCTCAAGAGCGTTCAACCACTACGGTCCCAGACAACGTCCAGAATTCCTGATCGCTTCGATCATAACACGGCTGTTGAATAGGGAGCCGTTGGACATGGGCAACCCTAATCCCACTCGAGACTTTGCCTACGTGGAAGACATCGTCCGAGGATACGCGCTCTTGGCAGAGAAAGGGAAGAGGTCAGAGATCTATCATTTCGCCAGTGGAAAGGAAAGGTCTGTTGGACAGATTACGGATGAGGTCGTGAAGGTCAGCGGGTTGAAGCCTGAGATTCACTGGAATCCTGATGCTCGCCGGGTCGATATCCCAAGGAGCTGGGGCGACTTTTCCAAGGCTCGGAAAGAGTTGGGTTGGGAGCCCAAGGTGGATTTTGAGGATGGGCTCAAGCGAGCATTCACCTGGTACCGTTCTGAGATGAAACGAATACCGGTAGACGCCGAATAATGTCCGAGACACTCGACAGGGTACGTCCCTACATTCGAAAACACTTCAAGATCAACGACAAGCATGAGTTTGTCCCCGGCAAAACAAAGATTCCACTAATTATTCCGAGCTACGGTGCAGACGAGGTAGAGGAGGCCTTGGAGTCCATGCTTTCCACATGGGTGACGATGGGGAAGAAGGTGAAGCGATTCGAGGAAATGTTCGCAGAATACTTGGGGTCTAAGCATGCGGTCATGGTGAACTCGGGCTCCTCAGCCAATCTACTAACGCTCTCTGTATTGACGAATCCCTTGCTTCCGGATCGGATAATGCCGAGGACCGAGATCATCACGCCCGCGGTGACGTGGGCGACAACAGTATACCCGATTGCGAATGTTGGTTGTACTCCTGTTCTGGTGGATGTCAATCCGGAAACCATGAACATTGAGCCTGAAGAGGTGAAGAAGGCGATCGATCCACAGACGAGCGCCATAATGCCGGTTCACCTTCTAGGGTGCCCGTGTGAAGTTGACGAGT
>VBBH01000212.1 GCA_005888695.1 Candidatus Bathyarchaeota archaeon | reverse complement strand
ACAAAGACTACTAGTCGTACCGGTAGGTTTCGCAGACAACTTGACGAGAACGAAGAGCGCGAGTATCCAATTGTACATGGACCAGAGCGACCAAGCCTCTGCATCTCTGGCCGGGATAGTGACGGCAGCTACTACTTCCTACGCCGCCCATCTTTATGGAGCCAGCACGCCTAACACTGTTAGTGTTCAGCAACAATCCATCATAACCCGGAACGTCCGCTACATCGACTTCTTCATCCCAGGAGTTATAGGCATGACCCTCCTCACGAGCGGCGTCTTTGGCGCGGTCAACGTCAACGGACGATACAGGGAACTAAAGATCATCAAGAAACTGGCCACGACTCCGCTCAGCAAGCTTGAATGGATTCTTGGAATGGTGGGCTATCAGATGATCATTGCCACGATATCGATCGTGGTCATACTCTTCTTCGGCTGGGCCATATTCGGCGTAACAGTCGCAATAGACATCTACACCGTGGGCCTCGTAGTCGCCGCTGGACTCCTGTTCCCCGGCATAGGAATGGTCCTTGCCAACTTCGTCAAAGAGGCTGAGGGCGCGGATGCTGCAGCCAACGCGATTACATTCCCAATGATGTTCCTGTCCGGAACATTCTGGCCCCGAGAAACACTACCAGACATACTCAAAGTCATAGCCAACTTCATGCCCCTTACCTACATCAACGACGGTCTCAGAGACTCTATGATCTACCTGCTGCCAAGTCAGGCTGTAACGAATACTATCATTGCGCTCGGTCTCGCCGTATTCTTCATCGTGCTTGGTAGCTTGCTGATGAACTGGAAAGAAGAATAAGTCGGGCTCAGAAGAACAAAATCCCGCCGAAGCTGTATTTTTGGCCCCAATCTGATCAGTAGACGATTGGAAACATCTAATTTGAGTGATCGGACGATCGTGAACAAAATCGCCCGTTATGTCTCCGCAGTTGGCAACGCACCGATCGTGGCAGCAACGGTTTTCACAGTCTTGATCGCATTTACTCGCTCTCCTTTGTACCAACTTGTGATCGCAATAGTTTTCGCGACCTTAGTCCCGCTCGGGCTGCTCTTCTATCTCACGAGAAAAAGAATCATCCCCGACCTTTACGCCTCGGACAGGGATTCGAGAGCAATCGCCTTCGTCGGCGTTCTGATAAGCTATTTTCTGGGAGGCGTCGCCCTTGGTTTGACTAGAGCAATACCGATTGTAACAGGACTAATGCTCTGCTATTTCGTGAATGGGTTCATTGCGATGCTTATCAGTCTAAAATGGAAGATCAGCGTTCACGCATGGGGAATAACTGGTCCCCTAACATCTTTGATCTTTCAATTCGGGCTTCTCTTGTCTCCAATTTGGTTGTTGGTAGTTCCGGTTGGATGGGCCAGGCTTGAAATGAAAGCTCACAGTTTGTCGCAAATCCTGGCAGGCGCTATGATTGCTATCCCGTTAACCTGGTTCCAGCTTGTAGTATACACTGCTATACTTTAGCGAAATATCTCTGGTAGGACGTGAGACTGGTTATTGTTTCAGTTCGCGGATAAGTTGCTTCGCGATCGTGAGTCTTTGGATATCGTTTGTACCTTCATATGTTTTGATTATCTGAGAGTCCCGCAGATACCTCTCGACAGGATATTCGGTTGCAACCCCATATCCGCCATGAATCATCATCGCCAATAATGCTAGTTTCTCCGCTGCTTCGGTGGACGACACCTTTGCGATCGAGGCTGCCTTGACGTAGTCCTTTCCCTGGTCCTTCAACGAAGCGGCCCAGTAGGTCAATAATCTCGCTGTGTGAAGACCGATTGCCATGTCCGACAATTTGTACTGCACCTGCTGGAATTCGATCAATGGAGTGTCAAAGCTAGTTCTTGTCTGCGCGTAGCTGACAGCGGCCTCATAGGCGGCCTGAGCAATTCCTACTCCTTGTGCAGCAACGTCGACCCGTCCCCGATCGTAAGTTTTGACTCCGATGTAGAATCCGTCACCTTCTTTCCCGAGAAGATTTTCCTTCGGGACCTTGACTCGGTCGAGTATTAGCTCGGTTGGCTGGGACCCACGGAGCCCGGTCGTTTCAATCTTGCTCCCCACTTGGAAGCCTGGAGTGTTCCTGTCGACGATGAATGCGCTGAGTCCGTGGTGGCGTTGTTGTCCCTTTGTTTGTGGACTGGTCCGGGCGAAAACAAGGTATGTGTCGGCTATCTCACCGTTAGTGATGAACATCTTCCGTCCCGATATCTCCCACTGGCTACCCTGGAGTTTTGCTGTCGACTTTATCCCCGCAACATCCGACCCTGCACCCGGCTCGGTCATAGCGTGGGCCCCGATCTTATCCCCTGCGATCAATGGAAGGAGGAACTGTTTCTTCTGCTGCTCGGTCCCCCATTCGCTGATGGGCTCCGAGACGAGATGGCTCGCGACGAAGACAGTAGAACAAGCTCCGGAGACGCGAGCAAGTTCTTCGATCGCTATAACCATCGTGAGCATGTCTCCCCCGAGTCCACCGTATTCTTCCTTGTAGGTGATGGCCGGAACGCCTAGTTTCGCGATTCTATCTAGAAGTTCGCGGGGGATCTTGTTTTTCTTGTCGATCTCAAATGCTACTGGACGGATTTCTTTCTCTGCAAAGTCCCGGATTGTGTGTCGAAAGCTTTCATGATCCTGAGTTAGCTTGACTTCATAATCTGCCGATCGCGGCGTGAGAGTGCTAGTCAATTGTGGTTACACTCCTATGGGTTGTTGACCTATGTTGCCTCGGTCTTAAACCTAGAAAGTTTCTGCGCCGAACCGGTCTTCTCATGAAGTTGTACGAGCCTTCAGCACCGCCTCCTCCTGACCGGCCTCCTCCGTATCCGCTCCTCCGGTATATTCCCCGGATCGAGATTACACTCCCTCCTGTTAGTAGAAAGATCGCGATAGTAATCGCGATTCCCTTCCAGTTCCATGTGAAGAGTGACGGATTATTCGCTTGACCATTGTAGTGGTCGACTATTTCTTGTCCGACTTGAAGAGTGGCATTGTATATTCCGTTGTAGAGATCACCCGACGCAAGCGCGGGCTCGATAGTTGATCTTCCTATGCTCCCGACCTTGGCGTCATTAAGGACGCCCTCAAGACCGTATCCAACTTCTATCCTCCATTGGCGCTCGTTTGTCGAGACGACAATGAGAACGCCATTGTCACGTCCGGCTTTGCCAATACCGTTCGACTGGAAAGTTTTGACCGCGAACTGGCTAATGCCAAGAGGCTGGGTTGAGTTAACGATTAGAATGGCGACTTCCGCTGATGTGAGATTATCCACCTGGTAACAGATGCTCGTGATGTCATCAACTTCGCTACGAAGTAACGTTGGAGGTGTCGTTAGATCGTTCACGTACAAGTACACCGATGGAATATCTTGGGCAACAGCCTTGGGAGCGAACAGAAACACACTAACAAAAAGAAGGGTCAGTAGGAGGATTCTCTTGTTCACCAGCAAACGTCCTGTTTATGATCTAGGGTTGCGGGTGGCCGGGAATTGTGTAGTACTGCGTTTCATGAAACCCAAACCAACCAGCAACGACGTTTGAAGGAAACGTTCGAACTTGGGTATTGTAAGCTAACACGTCGTCATTGAATCTCATTCTCTCCACGGCAATCCGGTTCTCGGTACCCGCCAATTCATCCATAAGTCCTGCAACGAGACTGACGGAGTGAAGTTCGGGGTAGTTCTCGTATGTGGCCGTCATATGGAACAGCAAAACATCGATAGCGTTTGTTATGTTCACCCGTTGGTCTAGGCCGCTTGCAGACATCCACTGAGTCCTTAATCTTGTGATGCCCTGTAGTGTTGAGTTCTCGAACTGTTTGTATCCATTTGTTGCATTAACGAGTTGAGGGATTAGATCGATCTTCCTCTGGTACTGGTTTTCGACCTGTGACCACTGAGCTTGAACGGTGGCCTGTTTTGACACTAGTGAATTGTACGTCAGGACTGTAGACGTTACACCAGCAACGCCAGTGATTATGACGGCAATTAGCCCGATCGCGATTATCGGAGACTTGGCAACGATGAACATCAATATAGCGGAGCAAGCATGTGCGTATCAACTAATAAATCGCATGCCCAAGATGTATCAGTCGCATCTTGGCTAAGGGTTAGGCTTCCTTTGGAAGGCTGAAGATTACTTTCTGAATCGAGCGTGAAACTCTCTTTGATTGAAGAGGACGATTCCTGTTTGAAGATTTACGACTTAGAAGCTATCGCCTTGACCGGTTCTATCCGGTGAGAATGGTTTTTGTTCATGTGATTGATTTCTTTCTGGAGGATGTTGAATGCGACTGGTCCGTCTTCTCCGCTGACGACCATTATGATATCCCCGTACCCTAGATAGGCATCCAACACGTTGATGCCGTTCCGGTACAATAGCTCTGTAATGTATGCCCCTAGTCCGGGGGTTATCTCGGCACCTGGAGTTAGATAGATTGTCAGCTTCGCCACTCCCAGTCTAGTCTCGAGAGCCTCGACATCTTCTAGTTTCTTCTTAACGACCTCGTAATCCTCCAATGGGAGGATTA
>VBBH01000102.1 GCA_005888695.1 Candidatus Bathyarchaeota archaeon | reverse complement strand
ATTCTTCAGTTTCTGGTTCTACCAAGAATACACTTACAACACATTCTTCCAATCATGGTTGAACGGATACATCCAAACCAACCAACTATTCCTGTTGACAATGTTCTCCGGACTTACGTTCGCAGGGGTAGCAGTCGGAGTCGTCGTGAGAAGTCACCATGCAAAGGCAAACCTTGCCCTAGCAACGGCCTCAAAGGAAGCGGCTACATCGCTAGGCACCACCCCAACAGGCAACTTCCCCGTCGGGACCGAACAACACCTCATAGACATGATACGGAGAAACGCAACTCCCGCATCATCGAGCAGCCAAACACAAGCCCAGGCGACTTCTGGAACAAATCCCCCTCCGGGAAAGGGAATGCCGACACTTCAGCGGAGAGACCCGAACCAGCCAAACCTTCCATAAAGGCTACGTACAAACAGGGCCGTTTGCTCGTCTCCTCTTTGCCGACGTCTAGTTTCGGCTAATTGGGTGCCTAGACTCATTCGGATTCTTCTAGAGCTAGGAGGAGTGAGAATATCTGAGGCACGCTAGGCATCCTGAGCTCTTCCTCAGTTCTGAAAAATGTGCCTGCGTTGTTGAATACATTGAAGGGATCCGTTCGACCCTTCAACTCGTCTCTTTCCGTATCAAGTTCCTCTTCCGCATGAGTCTTGGCCGCAGAAAGCCAAGCTGTGAGACCAACGCCCCAAAAACCAATCCTGCGACAACGTAGAACGCGTACTCGCTCAGAAGGACCGCCATCCAGGGAATGTTGCTCTGAACCCAGCCCTGCATGAAGACATTCGACCGATACTCGTTCGCTAGCCATCCATACAACACCACCAAGAGTATCGCCTCAACAACTGACAATATGTGCAATCTAGAAAGACGGTGTCTGGACACATTGTCTCGAAGTTTGCCAATGTCGATGCCCACAGTCGGCGGAGTAGTCAATCTAGACATCTTATGTTCCACCAATAATCCTTCCAACCGGTCGATCGCTGCTTCTATCTCATCATGCTCCTCGACCGACCGACGATTCGACAGGCTGTAAGCGTAGAATGCAACTCCAATAGTCGTCAATTGAGTTGCGAGGAATATGTAGATCAGGCTGTGCACGACCGTCGAGCCCTGGACGTAGCCCTGCGCCTGGTCTGTCAAGGTCTCTATAGGCCACACCCAGAAAGCAACGCCCATACCAACCAACGCTACGCTGAGGATGTCGAACATCCTCCCCTTGACCTGGTCAGAACTGAGAGGACGAATTAGCGGATCCCAACTGTTCTTTGAACGCTTCAAGCCTTCGTCACTGTGTTCGTTATGGCATAAGTCCCAGGCTGTGCAGCTGGAGACACGGCAAAATTGACTTGGACGTTCAAACACGCCGGAGCCTGGGATCCATCGTATACTCCTGGTCCCGCTGCTAATGGAATAGTTATGGGCGGTGTGACCGGCACCGTAACTCCGTTAACAGTCGCGTTGAATGAAATGTCGGTACTAACCCCGCCTGTGGGAGTCACGGATACCGCGGGCTGGAATTTGACAGTAATCGGAAAGGCGGCAGCGTTGCAAATCCTAACCGTATAACTCTTTGACTCACCCGCCCAAGCATCAACATTCGTGTTCAAGGGAGTCCAAGTAATTGGTTCATGCACAGTTATATTGACACCTGTCTGAAATGACGTTATCGCATAGACTGAGGCCGCGGCTAGTACTACAACTAGCATCGCGAATGGAACCAGGATATGCCGATTGAGGCGCAGGTTAGCTTCCCACCCATCAAAGAAATAATGTGACGGTTAAGCCAGTAGGAAAATAGTATTCGAATGCAAAGTTCGAATTACCGCTTCGACACAACAAAGGGATTTACCGCCTTTTCGGTCCCAACATTACGAAGGATACGCTCTAGCTCCCTTGCAGCTTCCGCTCCCTTTGAGGTGATCATGTAGTACCTACCTTCAGCCCGGTCCACGGACTCGATCAATCCACGGGTCTGCAAATGTGTAAGGTAACGGCGCGCGGATGAATGGTTAAGATTCGCCCCGTAAGTCACCCTCGTTATTGACACGGGATTCACACTAGCGATCTTCAGAATATCGTAAAGGATCAGTATAGAATCTCTCTTTCCGTTCACAAAGAGGTCTATTGCCAGCGCTTACAATATAACCATTTCCTAAAACCACAAAAGGGATGAAAACGATAGCAGAAGCAATCATCAGATATCCAGCACATCATGTGATAGGCTCCCTATCTTGCTCGTTGAGATCTTGAGAAAGATATCGGTAATGATGTCTAGCCGGATGCAGACTTGCCCCCAATTCGCGCCGGTGTAAAATTGAGACCAGCGGCCGCTCGACATGTCTCGCAGACAGGCCTCCGTTAACATCGCGGAGCGAGATTTTACAAGAAATTGGCGAAGGACACATGACGGGACACTGCCCGGTTTCGAAGTCTCAAGTGTGAATATCGTTTTGTAGGCTCGTTCTACTCAGGAGAAAAACAAAGCCAAAAAAATTCCATTCCCCTTACGCCCACGAAGAATACGTTGGCAGCCGCACGCAATGTGGACCAACGTTTTAGATGATCCATCTCCCTGGGTACCTGAAAACATTAGGGTTCATCAGACATGGCTCTGAAGGGATTATCGTTCTCAGAGTATAGAGGAATCCCTAGAGACGCCAATATTCTCGTCTATTCCAGCTTCTTCAATTGGATGGGCGTCGGACTCCTGTGGGGAACACTACAACTCTTTCTCTTCCAGGAAGGCATACCCTTCGCCACGGCAGGCCTCGTCTTAACAGTCTGGGGTTTGACCTCAGCTGGGACGACTCTGATCTTTGGAGGATTCGCAGACCGCTATGGGAGGAAGAGACTCGTGATCATGGGCGGCTTAGTCGCGAGCCTCACAATCGGCATCTTCGGACTCGTCACAGAGATCAGACTCCTCTTCGCAGCAGCCGTCTTGAGCGGGCTAAGCGAGGCCATGTACGCAGTCGTATGGGGAGCACTCCTAGCAGAAAAAGCAGGTAATGCGAAGCGAACAAGCGCGTTCAGCCTCTCTTTCTTTATCTCAACAATTAGTAGCGCAGTTGGAGGCTTCAGCGCCGCCATTCTCGTCCCATTGAGATCAATTTACGGAGTGGATCTAGTAACGGGAACTAGATTCCTCTACGTTGCCGCCGCAATATTGAGTATAATAGGACCAGCGATGATCTTGAGAATCCAAGAGTCTCGGTCGACTCTCTTTCCTTCTTCAGGATTCCATATTCGCTTCTTGCCAACCAAATCACGGAATATTCTTCGCAAGTATGTTTTCGCGAGTATCCTGATCGCCCTAGGCGCTGGGATGGTGATACCTTTGATGACAGGATGGGCCGATCTAAGATTCGGCGTGACCTATGACGTATCTGCACCGATTCTTCAAGGAGTCAACAGCATCGCCATGGGATTGGCGAATCTACTAGTTCCAAGTCTATCAAGAAGATTCGGGACAGTGAAGACGATCGTTATGACCCAGGGCGCATCGACCGTCTTCCTCTTCTCAATCCCGTTCTTGCCCACCTTTCCAATCGTTGGCGCAGTCTTTGTCGTCAGGAGCATGTTGATGATGATGTCGAACCCTGCACAGAACTCGTTGCTGATGGGACTCGTCCCTGATGAAGAGCGATCATCGGCCTCCGCCATCTCCGCCTCGTTGTGGAGATTGCCGAACTCGTTCAGCACATTCATCGGTGCTTACCTCATGGGACTGGGATTTCTCGCGCTGCCGTTCTATCTGTGCACAGCATTGTATGTCACTGCAATATCCTACTTCTGGTTCGCCTTCAGACATGTGAGCCTGCCAGAAGAGGAAGCTAGGCTGTTGAAGGAGAAGATCGTAGAATCTGCGGTACCGATCGCCCACACAGATGAGATAAGAGGTTAAGAGGAGCAGGGAAGAGACGCTGAGAGCATGATTCGGGGACTTCATGGATTGTTCTATAGTTCGGAGGCGGAAGCTACACGTGCCTTCATTCGTGACAAGTTGAAATTTCCCTGTTCGGATGTTGGCGATGGCTGGTTGATATTCGATCTCCCAGAAGCCGATTTGGGCGTTCATCCGATCGATAATGAGGGAAAAACAGCGGCTGGGACGCACGACCTGTCGTTCTACTGTGATAGTATCAAGGACACGGTGGCTGAGTTGAAGGCACGTGGGGTCTCTTTCAAGAATGAGATCGAGGATCATGGATATGGATTCGTCACATACTTCACCATGCCAGGCGGAGTGGAAGTACAGCTCTACGAGCCTAAGTACCTCAAGAAGAGGGCTCGATCAAAGACCAAATCAAAATCCGATAAGCATGCAAGATTGAGGAGCGGTAAAAGAAAGCCCAAGATCTCTTCGAAGTAGTATTCACTGAAGAACGGCTGGCAACTGCGAAAGTATTCTTACGCGGCATTGCCTCCAGACATAGAAGCTCTGCAAGGACTGATCCAAGGTTGCCACTAACAAATTATTCGATGATTTCGTTCGACGTGGACGGGACGATCTTCCGCCAACCATGCCTCCGGCAAACATCACATCTGCTTGGATTTGGGAACAAGTGGGACCAATACGATGCGATGTACAAGAAGGGACGAATCAGTCTTCGAGACAGGTTAGTTTCGCACTACAAATTACTGAATGGAATTTCCCTGGCCGATGTTATAGGAGAGGTTTCAAAAGTCCAGGTCATGAAGAACCTACGAGAAACAGTCCTAAAGCTGCAAGGGCACCAAATCAAAGTTATCCTTCTTACGGACCTTCCTGATTTTGTTTGCCTGTACCTTATCGAGAGATTTGGTTTCGAAGGCTACGTCGCTTCAAGAGTAGGCGTGAAAGACGGACATATTACCGATGAGATTGAGCCGCTACCAGACAAGAGACTCGGACTGAGAAAGTATAGTGCATGGACGGGCATTCCTCTTTCCAGATGCATCCACGTGGGAGATAGCCTGAATGACGTCCCTGTCTTTCGGATTGTGGGCTATTCTGTAGCGTTGAACGCAAAACCTGCGAAGGTGAAAGCCTTAGCATCCTATCAGATGGAGACTGATGACATCCTTGACTTTTATCGACATCTACAGGCACTAAGCTGAGCTGTGATCGGCACAGAGCGAGACTGAGTGTAATTTCTTAGGGCCGTCAAGCGCTCCACAGCGCCTCTAATCGCTCGACGAGGTCATGCTTCTCACGTTCGAGCTGGTCCAGCCTCTTTTCAAGATCATGGATGGGTCTTCCTTTCGCTCGCTTCTCACTCATCTCATGCTGTAGTTTTTCGATTTCTAGGTTGAGATCCGCCATCCTCGCCCTGTATTTCTCTGCGGACAAGCTAGTTCCACCAATGCTTGTGCTGAATATCCCTCTCATAATAGGCTGATGTGTGGGATTCAACTTCGTCCCGGACTGGCATAACGGCGCGGGAATTTCCGGGCTAAGTAGCAAACTTAAGAAATTATGCCATCAATAGGGAGCGACAGTCGAAATCGCTCATTTTGAGCCCTGATTGCCAATCGGAGCAGACTTTTTCTGGCCCCCGATGTCTTCCTCATGAATTTCCGCTATGTTTAAATGAATAAACCCGTTTCCGCAAAATGCTATTCTCGCATTTTGAGCGATTAACGGCAGATCTCCCTCATTTTAAGGCGCAGTAGAAAATAAAGTTGGAAAAAAGGGGGGGTAGATTGTAGAGTTTCAAGACGTGAAAGAGACTTTCCGAATACATTCGAGACCAACATATCCTCTCACGTCGTCTGGCTTCCCAAGTCTCCTCATTAAACAGTAACCAGTTCAGTGTCCACGGAACCACGAGCAGAGAATTCTGACCCTTTGACGGTAATTCCACACTCTCTCGATCAAAACAAAAGCATGCTTGCATTACCTTCCTAGAAAGTGTCTGAGAGATTTTTGTCCTATCTTCCCGGCGACTTCTCTAAAAAGGTCTTCACGTCTTTGAAGAGCCTTCGACTCATCGCGAGCCCTGGAGCATCTCTGGGCCCGGCAAGGGAATTGCCCATTAAGCAAGAGGCAAGCAGCGGATATACTGTGGTAGCATTCGATATACATTGAGGGCGGACTATTAAATATCACAAGTACACGACCTTCTTAACGGTAACCCAGAACCATGCAGATTCCGAAAAAGTATAATTTGGTAATAGCTTTGCTGTTGATATCGGGTGTGATCCTTGCTTGGGGCGCGATGTCCCTCACTGTTCAGAACAATGCCAAGGTAGTAATCCAAGACAAGAATTTTGCACCCGAAATAATTCCTGTCGGTTCAGTCTGCCCAGTCTACGGCGCGTCTGTGTACAGTGTCTCAAATAGCACTATCACAAACTTGTCATGGCCGCAGATAATCGAGCCGGGAACCGTAAGCTTACTCTTCTGTCTCGAAAATGTGGGCGCCTCAACATCGGCGCTCTTCACACAAGGCACGGTAAATCCATTACCTTCGCCCGGCACTCTCACAGTTACCCCAGCAGGCAGTGTGCCCATTCTGGCTACCGGTGTAACAGCGATTACGGTGTCACTCACAGCATCGACAGGCGTTCCTGCATCAATCACCGGTACTAATTACTCATTCAGTCTGACGATTGCCTAGGGTTCGTTTTTTCGTGCGAGCCCTTGCCGCGCTCTCAGTACTCTTGATTACGCTCGTCACGTCATCAGCCGTCGCCAGCAATACACCGCTAAACATTACGAACACTGCTACCGTCCGAGCCTCTGCCACCTTAAGCTACATTGTCGTAATAGTTATGGAGAATCATCCTTTCAATTATAGTAGCTCTCATCTAGACGGAATCATCGGAAACCCTGCGGCTCCTTTCATCAACAAGTTGGCCTTGAATTACAGTCTAAGTAACAATTACTGGGCTCTAACAAACGGGAGCATCGCCAATTACATGGCCCTGACCAGTGCGAACCTAACCTTCGCAAACAGCAATTGCATGGTACCCAGTACGATCTGTTCTACAGATTCACTCAACATATTAGATAGGATTCAGGCCTCAGGCAGAACATGGAAGGCGTACATGGAAGACTATTCAGGCGGCTGCAACGGAGTCGGTGGTGCACTATACGCGGCCCGCCACAACCCGTTCGTATTCTATTCTGACATAAGGAATAATGCAACGAGATGCTCGGATATCGTCTCGGCAAATCCGGGGCATTCGGGTCTTCCGGATAACCAGTTCGTGACCGATCTTAACTCGACCGTGACTGCTTCCAACTTCATGTGGCTGACTCCGAACGTCTGTAATGACATGCACGATTGCACGGTTTCCACCGGCGATAATTATCTCTCCCGGCTGGTCCCTCAAGTCTTGAACAGTACTATTTTCAGGACTCAGAGTGCTACGCTTTTCATAACCTTCGACGAGCCCGGGACCTGCAGCTATGCTGTTTGTAGAGTGACCGGGATCTGGGCAGGGCCTTCTGTCAAACGGAATTATGCTTCCAGTGTACGGTATGATCATTACTCTGTCCCGGCAACTCTCGAGAGCATCTGGAACCTTCCTGCACTAACATCACATGATAATCTGGCTTTCGCAATGGACGAGTTCTTCCTCGACCATAATTCGATTACTTCCTCTCCCGGTCCGACAATTGGTTGGGGTGGACCTGGAATCAATTCAACCGTTCAGTATGGAGGCTTTGGCGCAGGAACACCTCCTTTGAACTGGCCTGATAGTAAAGTGCTGCCGGGACAGAAGGCCAGCGATTTTGAATTGGAGGCCCAGCAAGTTGCTGGACTGGGTTATAATCTCATACGGTTGAGCATCGCTCCCACCTGTAACCGTCCAAACCTCTCCACAATATTTGGTGCGTATAATGCGACTCAACTCGCTTTGGCATTGAAGATCGCGTTGTACTACAATCTCTGGATAGACGTGGACTATCATGCTTACCATGACATGCAGAATAGTACAATCGCGGCTTGCTGGCTAAACTTTTGGAAACCAATCGTCCAACAGTTCAGCAATAGCTATCCGAAAATTCTCTGGGAACCATTGAATGAACCACTAATCCCGCCATTCGATCAAACCGCTGTAAGTGTTGAGTCAAGCTACTATCAGCTATGGATCAACCAAGCACGAGCACTAGGCGACACTCATTCTGTAATTGTTCAAAATCTCTGCAGTCAAATCTGTACGCTAGGAAACTGGACCCTAGCATTTCCGAATGTTACCGATACTCAGAACAAAGTCTACATCAGCCTCCACAGATCATTCAGTTATGCTTACTACTGGCAGACATGGGACAACGCAACAGCCGACAGTGAAGCCTTAAGATTCTACAATTTCGAATTGCAAGGCTCGATAAAAACGGGCTGGCCGGTATTGGTTTCGGAGTTCTGGACAGGCAGCCAAACCAACGGAACCGCCACCTGTCCAGACCTTGTACAGCTTGGCTCAGCAGGCTACTGCAAGACACAATTGGAATGGGTTAACAAATTCGTATACTACATGGACCATAATACACCCGCAAGGATTGGATGGCAGGGGTGGACAATCGGCGACTGGACCGACAATTACGGCTGCACAATACTAGGAGCGCTTTCGCCGACCGGTTGTCCAGGCAAGACACTAGTTCCAGGATGGGGATACGCAAACCTCGTACATCTTCCATTACCGAGTTCGAGCATGGCTAGCACAATCGGTGCTGTGGCAGCGAGGCTTGGAACAGCCAACAGGGTCGTGGACCCCGCTTTCAACTCGTTGGTCACGACGACGACCACAGAGTTTTCAACGCCCTTTGGAAGGCGAGGAAAATCAATGCTCAACTAGTTTGCTAGAGACTATTTTTTTTGTGTTGAGGGAATCAGGGTCTGTGTTTTCGGATCCCTGGTTGATGACTTCATTGTTGGTGCTCTAACTTCTAGCTTTCCTAGAATGTAATGCACAGTCTCTTCGATTATGAAAAATTCCGCAGAGCGCGTCGAGTGCTAGTCGGAATTTAGGCTTCCTGTCTTTCCAAGTCTCGGAGAAGGTCTTCGGGCGAGCTTTCAAACGGTTTGGAGGGATTGTGCAGTACTTTTTTCTCGATTCTTTCAAGTTCCCTAATGTCCATGATAATGGTTGGTTTCTTGGTTTCGAGCTGGGTTTTTGTTTGGGCTATGGCACCATTGACGAACAAGAGGGTCCCTGCTGCGGCCACACCGATGAGAAGGGAATCTAATTGTCCGTTGATCAGGAAGGCTAGCATTGGAGCCTTGCCGGAGATCCATACTTGCATCCAGTAGTTGCTTAGGTATTCGTTGCTGATGATCGCCAAGAGGAAGGCTATGACTATGAACTGGACGAGGATGATTAGATACATGGTTCGAAGGGATCGGTTGTTGATAGTGCGAATGGTCATGGCCTAGCCTTCAGATTAGTGCACGGATTCTCTTTAACAGATCTGTGTAGTCACTACTCTCGCGTGGAGTTCCAATCCTGCCTTTTGATGCGGATTCCGCAATCTTTTTTCTTGACGGTCTAATGGTTTGGGACGCGATCTATGTCCAAGACGAGGCCGATAGAGGGATGGGCTGTGAATAGAGGTCTCCGTATACATTACCTTGACAGCAATCCTGTCGGGAGTCAGGGGCTAACTCCGTTGGTCTATGTTCCGGGTGCTTTGAATGCTGCGGATGGGTTGATTCCTGAGATGGAGGCCTTGGCGCCTCGTCGATGTGTCTCGATGGCTTTGAGGGGTCGGGGGAAGAGCGATGCTCCTATGTCTGGTTATACTTTTGATGAGAACGTGTCGGATGTGGAGGCGGTGGTGGATACTCTTCGTTTGAAGGGTTTCTGTTTGATGGGCTGGTCGTTGGGAGTTCCGCATGTTATACGATATGCTACGCGTCATCTTGACAAGATTGTGGGTCTTATTTTGCTGGATTATCCTGCGAGATATCCGCGGTTTACGAAGGGCTGGGTGGACTGGACATTGGCGGACCCGGTTTTTCAAAAGCTAGCACCGGCTCATGCGGTGAGAGGTATTCAGAAGGATTCGATGGAGATTTCTTTGTGGAATGATTTGAAGAGTATTGATTGTCCTGTGCTCGTCGTTGGTGGGAGTATTGCGGCTGGCAGGGAAGCGCCTACTGGTTCATTGTTGAAACCGGAGCATATTGAGTTGTATGAGGAGAATCTTCGTGATGTCCAGATTGTGGTCTTGGAGGGTGCTGGTCACAATGTTTCCCAGCCGGATTTCAACGCGTTTGTCGAGATCTTGAAGAGTTTCCTCACCGGATTGGATGAGATGAGGGTTTTGGATAGTGGGTGATGGAGGATGGGGGTTGTGGGTTTGCTAGGGCCCGCGGCTGCCGGGAATCAGTTTTTGTTTTGTGTCTTGGGACCTTGGTTGAATGTTCTCCCTTTTTTCTTGGGTGCATTGTGTTTCGTTAGTGATTCTTGACATGTCGGCTTAGGGGGATAGGATGGTTCTCGGGTTCTTGAGCGGGAAGTATTGACATTTCCGTAAGGGGCTAGCCGTTTTCAAGGGGTTTTACAAGGGATTTCAGGGGGTCTTTTAACGAGGGGAATGTTGGGTTTCCCCATAGACCGACGAGGTCTCGGTGAAGAAGCGGGTCATTGCTGGGGCTCGAGGAGAGCCGTGTTAGTCATGTTATTGTTTCAGTATGCGGGCAATGTTTTCTGTGCCGTTGATTCGGGTATTTCTCCTCTGTTGATTCGGCGTAAGGCCAGGTAGAAGCTGAATGCGAAGGCCAAAGTTGGAATGATCGTCAGGAGTTGCACGATCTCATATTGGCTTCGCAATTCTTGAAGGGAAGAAAGATCAAGTATTATTGAGGAGCGTATTGCAAATCCTTGCAAGACTAGAGCCGTCATCAATATTGTAAGAATGAGGAAAGTAATGTACGAGATCGATAAGATGATCCGGCCGGTTTTTCGGTGTAGTGCATAGGTTAGGAATACTACGGCGAGTCCGATCAATGCGGTGGCGATCATGCTGGTTATGTAGAGTATTATGTACGGGTTGACTGTCGAGCTTGTCGTGGTGCCGTAGGTTATCGTGCCATTGGGGATCCGCGAGAGGACTAGTGCGGCTGCGAACAATACCTTTCCTACTACCATTGTCCCAAATGAGACGATAAACAGCGATACACTGAGGATTGCATTCCTCGAATGTGCCCGTCCGAAGGTGCCGCGTCCAACGACGATTAGGAGTCCGCCCACGATAGCGACGAGATCGGCGATGGCAGCGAGTAGTCCCAGAAGGAGGTCTGTGATCGATGCGGCGATTATTATTGCGATTGCTGTATAGCTTATTGTGAGAATTACGATTCCTGTTTTTGTGTGGTTTGTATCTTGCTTGCTCTTGGCCTGTGCTATTTCACGCAACGTGTCAGTCGACGTATGCGTGTAGGTGGGCTGGTATGGGACAAGCACTGACGTTGGTTGAGTCTGGAAGTCAGTAGGAAGGACTGAAGGAGCAGCTGGAATAGTAGGGTTATTGCTGGCCGGAAGTGGGTATTGTTGAATGTGGGTTGTTATTGGTAGTAAGGCGCCGCATTTCCAGCAGACTGTCAACGTTGGAGGATTGCCGCCGCCGCAACTGGGACAAATGGGTCGATTTGACAAGCCTAGTCAACTGATAAGTCCTCTTTATGAACAAAAAGGTTAGCAATTGTTCCTATGATCCGGCTTTCCAGAATGACCCAATCCGAGTACGACAAATGGAGGGAGAGGTCAATACGCGAATACATTGAGGAGAACGTGAAATCGGGAAGTGCGAAGGAAGCCGCGACGCTTGCGGAGAAGGAGTTCCAGCAAATCTTGCCAGACGGCCGGGCTACCAGGGACCACTTCTTCTTCATCATTCAAGATGAGGCAACCAGGAGACAGGTTGGCTCGATCTGGTTCCAGGCAAATAGGGACCAGCCTGCGCATCCGTTTTGCTACCTCTGGGATTTGTTGGTGTATGAGGAATATCGTCGTAGGGGCTTTGCGAGCCAAGCAATGCATGAGCTGGAAGTGGAGGGTCGTCGAATACAGGCCGATGCAGTGCCCCACCCGACTGTACCCACACAATAAGCATCGTCAATGAATCACAGCTTCCCGTGAATGTCACTCAGGTCTTTGAATGCCTTTTCGACTTTCCGGGAACGGTATGCGCTCCGATTTCTGATGCGCACTTTCCGCATGGACCTGGTGGTACGGTTGTTCCGGTGGCCAATATTGTTGGCGAACCTTCTGGATTCCAGGGAGGGAACTCATTCGTCATAGCACACGGGCAGACACTTGAGATAGTCATTACTGCGACTGCAGGTACTACGCTTCATTACATGTGTGCTATTCATCCTTGGATGCAGGGCACTATCACTGTCGGCAACGGCCACTCAGAATCAGAAGACTAGTGGGCATAACGAGAGTCGGGGACTAAAGATCCCACCCTTTCTTTTTTTGTAGACGCAACTAGAAGGCGATCTTGAGGATTTTCTAGTACTATCTACGATGAAGAATTCTGTTTTCAGGAACTGAGAACTCTTTTCTGTCTCTTGGGAGGTTCACAGAACGCACCCAAGGAGCTGAATTATACCGCGGGATAGAATAAGATAGCATAGATTTATGCAGATATCTGTGGCTCAATACGTCTACTGCTTAAGGTGTGCTGTTCTGAGTGAGACTCAGCCTGTCTTGCAGACTGAGCAATCGCAAAAAACGTTCTGGACCAAAAAGAAGAAGCTGGCCGTGGTTCTCGCGGTCATTCTGATAGTCGCAGTAGTTCTACTGCTATTGTTGGGCTTCCGCCCGACCAATCAGGTTTCTTCCTCAATTGTAAACTGTACGAACGGGGCGAATAACTATCCGAGATGTGACTCCTGTCCATCTGGAAAGACACTTGCGAGTAATAATTGTGTTAGCAATTGTACAAACAGTGCGACGAATCCTCCTAGTTGTACTGCGTTCAATCCATGTTCCAATGGTGCCACGAATCCGCCAGGTTGTAACATTTTCAATGCATGTTCGAACGGAGCGAACAATCCGCCGGGTTGCAGTGTATTCAATCCCTGTACTAACGGGGCCACAAATCCACCGGGCTGCAACGTTTTCAATCCGTGTGTAAATGGAGCAACAAATCCACCTGCTTGCACAACGTTTCCTGCTTGCTCGAATGGTGCTACCAATCCACCTACTTGTACTACATTTCCAAACTGTTCGAATGGCGCGACAAATCCACCTACCTGCAGTGAATTTCCACCGTGCTCAAATGGAGCGATGAACCCGCCAGCATGTAATGAATTTCCACCCTGTTCTAACGGCGCTACGAACCCACCAACATGTACTGTGATGACAGCGTGCACGAACGGTGCAACCAACTATCCAGCTTGCACGGTTTTTTCAACCACTACGAGTCTGGTTTGTAACCCAACAAGTATTGTCGCTCAACAACTATCTTCGACGGTTTGTACTGTTACGGTTTCTTCAACAGTGGCGGCTGCGCCTACTGGAATTGTCTCTTTCACGGGATCTTCTGCTTGGTACAATTCGGGATCGTCTTGTGTTCTGATTCCGAATTCGGGTGGATATAGCTCGGCGTGCAAGATAACAGGAGTTAGTGTGAAAGACAATGTTGGGGACCTGGTTCTGAGGGGTGTCTATGCTGGTGATGCTTCTCATTTGACAAGTTCAGGACAGACCAATGTGACGGTTACGAATCCTTCTGATAATCATTGTAACAGTCATGATAAACATGAATTGCGTGAGCACGAATCCCACGAGGATCGAGATTGCCACTTCAGGTCTCATCGTCATGATAACGATCGCGTTAGGGAATTAGACGATCGATCTGACGAGTCAGAGAACGAGTAGTCGATATTTTTTCAGGAGTGAGGAGGACTCGCTTTAGAGCGGTTATGGAAGAAGTTGAGGAATTCAGTATTGTCGGCCATCACAAATGGGGAGGAAGAGTTCTGTTGAGAAGACCCTGGAGACCCTGAGGGATTTTGAGACGAGCCTACTGAGGCTCAAGAATTTCTTGTGGAGTTTTTTGTTGAGCCTCCATACTACGCGATGTTAATAGGACGCATCAGCGTTATGATTCAAGAATATTCTTGGCGGCTCTTCTGACAGATCAGTTTTCTGGTCGCCGCTCACTAGGACATTCGTGACAAGAAACTGCACAATGGACACGTGGGGGTGAAGATATGGATAGAACAGAAGGTCTTCTCGTTTTAGCATTGATAACAATCGTCGCATTGGGAGGATTATTCGCTGGCCGTGTGGTCTATGGCGCGGATACTCAGAGGTCTCAGAACCAGATTGTTGTATTGGCTAAGAATCAAGCCTTCACCACCGATGCTAATGGAAAGGCGACGCTTACGGTGGACGTGCCCTCGACAAATTTCAAGGATAGTTTGGGAGCCCTGATCGGAAACATGGACACAGGCCCGGCGGACGCGACTCAGG
>VBBH01000058.1 GCA_005888695.1 Candidatus Bathyarchaeota archaeon | reverse complement strand
CTATTATAAACCTTGAACTGAAGCCAGTCTATTCCCGTCTCTTCCACAAATAATCAGCAAACTCTTCCAATGTCTTCCTGTTTCGGAGTCGTTTCACATTGCGCAGGGCATTCTTCGAATTCATTGCATACTCCTGAGCTTTTCCCGTCGCGAACTTCAGCGACCCAGTCTCTCTCAAGATCCTGATAACCTGTCGGCTAGGAAGATCATTCGCTTTCAGCTTATCCGAATAGTTATTCGGCCTAGGAGCTTCGTGTATGCAGTGTGAGGTTACTATGTTCGGCCCGCCTAGTGATTGTTCGGCTGAGCCATCTTCGAAATCCAACATGTCATCCCTAATCTGGAAGGCCATTCCCGAGGCTCGACCATACTTTTGCATTCCAACCAAATCCTTCCCTTCTACACCCGCGACGGCCGCGCCGATGCCCGCTGCCGATGCGAATAGGGATGCGGTCTTGAGATCGGCAATAGCTATGCATTCGCTGACGCTGGCGCTGCGATCCGACAAGACGTCGAGAAGCTCTCCCTTACTCACATCGACGAGTGAGGAGCCGATCATTCTCATGACCTCCGGGTTCTTGTAGTTCGACAACAATTGAACCCCCTTTGACGCCAGAAAAAGACCCGACGTCAAGGCCTTCTCATTGCTGAACGCCATGTGGGCAGTGGGTATTCCTCGTCGAACCTTGTCCTTGTCAACCAAGTCGTCGAAGACCAAGGTAGCAGCATGAATGATCTCTATCGCCGCGGCGGCATCCAGAGCTTTCTCTCCGTCGACTCCGAACGCTTCAGTTGTAAGTATTGCTAATAATGGTCGGCAGCGTTTTCCGCCACTTCTGAACATATACTTGACAATCTTGTTGGCCTCGTCCCTGTCGAAGTTCGCCTCTAAGGTTTCGTCTATCTTCTTTTCGATGGGATCGCGCCATTCTCCAAAGATAGAGGGATACTTTCTCGTCATTCTCTCGCCAGGGAGTCGAGTCAAAAGCGAGAGGATTAGGCCGCTATTTAACGAGTTTTCCGAGTGAAAGTAAGCTTTGATCGTGTATGCAGATTACTGCAACAAGCTTTATAGCGAAAGTTTACCCCCCGCGCAAAATTAGCGAATAAAAAATGGAACCATCACCGAAGCCAGCAGACACGACTTCTGCAGCCCCTAAGAAGCGGGGTAAAGGATTATGGATTGGAATCGCAGCGGTAGTCCTCATTGCGATTATCGGGATCGCGGCCTATTATTACATGATGCCGCCTGCCGCCAACATAAGTATTGTTGACGACGGAAAATGCACTCCGACTGGCGATACAGCCTGCGCGTTCAGTCCAACATCGTACACTGCGACCGGAAGAACAGTAACCTGGAAGAATAATGGGGCAGTGGATCACACAGTGCACTTCTTTGCTAACTCGACAGCAACGCGACCAGATAACTCGACCACGTTAGGACCGGGCGCGACCTTTGCGCCGACCTTCAGCGGTGCGGGCACATACTACTACTATTGCTCCATCCACGGATGGATGAAAGGCACAGTCGTAGTATCTTAGATCCCGAGCAGACCCTAGACTCAATCTACCTTTTTCTTACTCTCTTACTCGGCCTCCGATGCAGTTACACGATAGCAGTCGTTAGTGGGCTAGTACTTCGAAGCGACAGCGCATTTCTCGATATTTTGGAGCTTCGCTGTCATCAGAACCAAGTTTGCAGCAAGCAGGACCATCGTTCCTATTACTAGGGCCGGCTGGGCTGAGGACAACAGTACTGCCAATGATTCTCCTCCCCCAGTTGCGCCGAGAAGAAGGAGGCTGGCGCATGTTGGACAGGCTGTCAAGAGTCCTGTAGTTGCCCCAAAACTCCCCAGCCACTTCAAGCTTCCAGCTACTGCCTTGGTCTTGTATGCAAAGCTGGCCAATGACATGTTAGCACCAACCATCCATGATGTGCCGGCTAGAAGTAAAACGTTCAGTGGTATAAGCAGTAGTCCAAAACTAGATGTAAGGTAGACTACTAAGCGTGGAGTCTGGCCTATCGGATCACAGCAGGTAACCAAAAAGGCAGAAGGAGTTGTGCCAAGTCCTTCTGACAGATTCGGATGGTAAACCATCGTACCCGAGACTAGGGCGAAGATAACCCCGTAGAGAAGAGCCGAGGTAGGAAAGAGAATATTGTACGGTCGCCTGCAAAGCGCACGCACCAAGACTGAAAACTTGGATTCCACATTCAGATCGCCTGACTCTTGTCTTCTCCACTCCTGATGAAGCAAGAGGTGTACTCCGTAAAGGATTGAGACTATTCCTAATACATAGGCGATCAAAGTAGCCGTTGCTGGTGCTTGTAGCTGTTCGTCAGTCACCGGATTCACGATAACATTGCTCGTTGCGATGTAGTAGGAGATCAGAGATACGAGCACGGCTCCTAACCCCACCATGCCTACTAGCAGGGCTAGCAGGGCTAGCCGGGCCTCGTTCAGGCTGGAGAGTAGGTTCGTCCGCTGTCTTCTCATCAGTGGAAGGTGTGCGGGATCTGAAGGAAGCTAATTGTGAGCAAGGGAACGATAGCCAGCAACGCGAGCAGCACGATTGAAGAAAGGGCCTTCGGCTCGGCCTTCAAATGCTGAAAGAACAGGGCGACAAGTGCGGCCTTCATCCCGGCCAGGGCAAGTATAATGGTTGATATGACCACTGGAGCCAGAGACGACCTGATCAATGTCACTTCTCCCGCCGTACTCCCGACTAGTATCGCGAAGATTACGAGATAGATTCGATTGTCCATTCTCTCATTCTCACAATAAGTAGAACAATGGGAAAAGAAATATCCAGACGATGTCCACGAAGTGCCAGTATAGACCGAAGTGTTCGATTGTCGTGCTGTCCTCCTTGAGATAGTGGCCCTTGAGTGTCATAGAGATTAGGTAGACCATCATCACAAGTCCGGCGAATACGTGAATGCCGTGCGCGCCCGTTGTAATGAAGTAGGTTGTTGCGGGAACTTTCAGATTTGTACTAGCAGGATTGAATGTGAATCCAGAGGAGAACAACTCTCTCCACTCCAATCCTTTATTGATTAAGAAGCCAGCGCCCAACGCTAAAGTCGTGATAAGACTGGCAAGGAGTCCGTTCTTTGATCCAGCGTTTGCAAACGACAGACCAAGCACTGCCGTTAGGCTACTCGTCAGCAATATGATAGTATTGAGAAAGCCTCGATCTATATTGAATACTGAGTCCACCTGCGGCCATGTCGTCCCAACATTTGTCCTAACGAATAAGTAGGCTCCCAGCAACACGCTGAAGAAGATAACCTCAGACCCGAGAAAGACCCACACGCCCAATTTCAGTTTTGGCACGTTGTTGAAGGGCCAGCTCTCGGCACCCGGTTCTTCTTCTGCAACGAACTTTTCTCTGCCATAACCGAACAGGGCATAGACGCCCAAAGCCACTCCAACGAGTGCGATTATGATGGTGAAGACGGCTCCAATAAGAAATACGAAGGCTGCTGCAGCAATGAGGAGTGGCCATTGAGACAGATGGGACATTGTCGTATGACTGTGTCCGTTCGGAATATGTGCGCTCGATGGTCCCGAAAAATGGACTGTACCGTCGTCGGTAATTCTGGGAATCTGTTCAAAGTCGTAAGCAGGGGGTGGTGAGGGGACGGACCATTCAAGGGTGTGTCCGTTCCAGGGATTAGATCCTGCTACAGCTCCAGTCTTGAGGCTGCGGCGAAGGTTCAGGAATAAGAGTAGTTGGGCTCCCCCGAAAATGAATGCTCCCAACGTTGCAAGCTCGTTCCATGGAGCCCAAGCTGTCACGTCGTACGTGAAGATCCTTCGCGGCATGTCGGAGACGAAAAACATTGGGAAGTAGAGTAGGTTGAAACCGATAAAGGATAATGCGAAATGTGTCTTGCCTATTCGTTCGTTAAACATGCGTCCAGTAACCTTGGGATACCAATAGTACAGTCCGCCAATTAGCGCTATTGCGCTGCCGCCTACCATGACATAGTGGAAGTGCGCAACAACCCAGTAGCCTCCTCTGAGATCGTGGTCAAGCGCCACCGACGCTAAGAAAACGCCCGTTATTCCGCCGATAATGAAAAGAGAGATTGAGCCTATCGCGAATAGAGCTGGTGTCTTCAGCTTGATCTTCGCCTTGACGAAAGACTCGATCATAGCGATGGTCATTACGTCGAAGGGTAGTGAGACCGCGACGGTTGGCACCGTGAATATTTTCGTGACAAGTGGGTTCACTCCTGTGACGAACATGTGATGACCCCAGACGATGAAGCTGATCACTGCGGCAGCAGCGATGGACATTACAATATATTTTGCACCGTATAGTGGTCTCCTTGTGAACGTTGGGAGAATATCTCCGACAAGACCGATTGCCGGAAATAGCACAATGTAGACTTCGGGATGTCCGAAGAACCAGAATATGTTCGCCCATAGCAGGAATCCGCCCTGTGGTAATGAGAAGTATTGAGTCCCGAGATTTCTGTCCGCGAACAGGATTAGGGCACCTGCGAGGAGTGA
>VBBH01000101.1 GCA_005888695.1 Candidatus Bathyarchaeota archaeon | reverse complement strand
TTCTCTCGGAATAGAATCGCCCATATAAGCCTAGTGTTACCGTCGATCGCTCATCCCTGGTTACAGGATATTCAAAAGCCTGACCGGCCCAATCATGGATCATGCGAACATGTGATATTTGCGGCGAAGAGATTCACTCCGACTATGGCAAGCTCCATTATCTCCCCATCAGAGGCCGATCGGAGAATCGGGACCTGTGCGACTCATGCGGCGAGAAGCTCATGGAAGCATTCGAGGCATTAGTGATCCATAAATGATGGTTCCTGAGCCTGACATAGAGCAGGGGAGAGAGATCGACAAGTGGTTAGATAACCGATGACTGAGAGAGACCCGGCCACTATGGCGCTTACCGAGAAGCTTTATGCCAAGATTCCCATGTGGATACTTGCCTCGATCGGGGCCATGGGAAAGACGCATGAAGACCGGGCGATTACAGAGCTTGTCGATTATGCGGCCGAGGCTTTTAAGCTGGGCTATGAACAGGCGTTTGTCGATATGAGAGCCAAGCTAGCCGAGGCTCGAAAGGCGAAAGCATGACCTGTCCTTTCTGTGGAATCGAAGACGAGCGGATAGGCGAACGCCATTATCAGCGTCACCAGATCGAAGCGCTTAGACGGATTGCTAAAGCTCTCGAAGCGCTCGGAGACATTCTAGACGAGAGGCTCCCTGTTGCCGATTGGAAATCTGAAAAGGTCAAGATTGAACATTGAGCTTTTACCAACAGTCTTACGCTTTCATACCGTGTGCGCCAGGCTGCCGAGGCTCAGACTCGGACCCACGATCCTGTCATTGTGTCTGTAGGGGATTGAACCATGGCCTCTTACTCTATGGACGGCCCGAGAGACCCGTCCCCGTGCCTTACGGTTACAATCCCGCTATTCCGTTGCATCAATCGCCTGAGTATTTTCTCCCCGGAGAGAGACAGGTCCTAGCTCTTCCCAATCGAGCCCTAGAGACCCGGGCCCCCATACCGGCTAGGGCACATTCCAACCTTACCCCTAAACATGGCAAATATCGCTTGGCTAAGACGATCGGGCGATCGTTGAAACATGCACTAGCCGGATATTCGCAAGCGGAATTGAACGAGAGTATCATGAAAGGCCTACGGTACCAATTCAGCCAAGAAAGGGTGGATGCTGTGATAGACCAAGCTTTCAGCATCTACTATTCGCATGATCCTGACCGTAACCGGCCCGAGCTTTACGAGCTATACGAGAACGGCGACATTGACAGGGCGCTTGAACAGTTTAGTGTTCGGTGGGTTTTGGGCCGGCCGAAGACTTACCGCAAATACACCGGTTGAGTTCGGAGTCTTCGCATTCTATACTATGACCGGTCGGCTTTGGCTCGATCGTGTCCGGGAGCCAGAGTTTCCAATTTGCTTTCATGGTCTTCTCTCGGCCCTGTGTAGCCTAAGATAGCTTCCCTTACCGTGCGACTTATGCTCGCTCGGCGTGTGGTATGTTCTCTCAAAGTCGTGAGCATACCGTCTCAGCTTTCTCAGGCGCCGGTGGGGCTTGACCATACGCGATAGATAGATGGTCCTGGTCTAATAACGCTTCCGGATAGACAGATTATCGCTTCAACGCCTGTTTCACTTTTTCCAGTTCTCGGAAGTCGCAACCGGAACTATGGCCCTTCCGCAGGATACAATAGTACCATTTCCCTCTTGCGACCCAGAAGTAGCGTCGATTACAGGCTCGTTTCATTCTGACTTCTCCTCTATCTTCTTCTCCAATCGTTCTGCTTGTTCAATCGCCTTCATTTTTTGTAGAGGTTCTTGGATGGCCGTTTCCGTTTCCACCCTAGAACCCTCCCGCTATCAGCGTCTCGGACGCGGCAGATGTCCTCGCCATCAGTCTCATGCTTGGTCCCGTCTCCGACCGGCCAGCCACAATTCTCGCAGACCGTCATCTTGGCCACGCCGTCATGGTTTCTCCGAGGATTCCGCATCGCGCATCAATGTCCTAGCTTTCGCGTAGTCTTCTTTGGTTGGACGACATTTGTCGCACTCATGTCCGTTTCTTAGATGCCACCATAATTGAAGTCGGTTCATTTCTTGGCCTCGGATGCTCGGGCAGTAGCCCGCACCTGTTGGCCCGGCAGATTGCCCTCAGTTTGCTCAAAGGGACTACCTTGGGACTGACCGGTAGGTGTTTCGGGTCCCGATGCGGTTTTCAAACGAACATCTTCAGCGGGATCGCGTTTGTGGGCTTGGCCCGTTTTTCCGTGTTGGGCCAGAGGGTCTTGCCACAGCGTGGACATTTGCCGCCTAGCTCTTCTCGCAGTTTGGGCGCATGCTCGTGTTCTCTGCCTGTTGGTACTTCTCCCAAGGGCTTCTCGCACTGCCAGCAGTAGATTGTGGTCATCGGCTAGATGCCTCTGTTATCCAGGAACACAGACGGCATAAAAGTCGTCTGCTCCCCTCCATGCTCCTGTTTAGAAAGCCTATGGGGAGCTGTTCCCAGTTCGAAAAATTGCCGGTCATCGGCTCTGCGCCTCTTTGGGAGACTGTTGTGCGAGCCCGTTGTCATGTGGGCTATCAAAGGGTAGGCGTGCTCCCTGCCGGTCAGCATGGACTGTTCGCCTCCTCTTCCGCTTTGGTCTCTTATCAGCTTTTTGGTTCCAGAGCCATTCCGGGATCACTACCGCCCGGAGATACTCCTGTAGGCCAATGCCACGCCTACGCGCCAGCCGTGTGAGCCGTCTGATCTGGTCGCCTTCCAACATTTGCATGAACTTCCGGTTCCGCCGCCTGTAGAAGACGTACTGTTCAGTCCTCATTTCTTGCTCCTCTTGAGGAACTCGTCCATGTTGTTCATCACCTGGTGGGCGACCCGGATCAGGTCGCTGGTGCTCATCTTCATGCCTGAGTGTAGAACGTCGCGCCATGTTGCCACCAATAGGTCGCGGGCCTGCCGTTCTGCTGCCGCCGCCAACTCGTAGCCTACAAGATTCTGCTGTAACGCTCGCAGTTCCGGCATTACGGTTCCGTATTCTTCGCCTGTCATGGGATATGGAAGACCAGCCAGTTGTAGAGTCCTGAGGCGAACAGCATGCTCATCAAGGCGACTATCAAGGTCCAGACCCGGAAAGCCTTCTTGTGCGATCGGTACATGAGCACAATGTCAATCACGACGGACTCGGTTTTGATAGGCGGCAGGGGCGGCGGTATCGCGGTCCCCAAGACGATCGGCGGGGCTGGCGGGTTGGCCACTGTCGCCGGTGAAGGTGGCCTTTCGGTCGCTATTCCTTCAAGATGGTTGGTGTCGTAGTGTTTCTGCATTGAGGAGTAGGCGACGAAGCGGCCACAGCCTGCACATCTGAAATACTGTTCTGAGGACATGTCAGTTGTCATGTGCTACCATCCACTTTATAGGCATGATGGTAGCAATATTTGACTGGCTTGCGCCGGTTCCTCAGATTCTGGGACACCTACGGCTACTATCTCAGGTTCTGCCTCGGACTCTGGCTGGCAGTGTTCGGCCCCTACCTGTTCTGGGGAATCCTGCTCGTGATTGCTGGGAGGTGAAAGCCCATTGTGGTTCGGCATTATGGCATTTGTGGCTATGTGGATGTGACTCATCCACTATTCTCTTTTTTCATGCCGTCGCTTCCCATTCAAAACTGACTGTAGAAGGCGCTCCGACTGCCCCCATTGTGAAATGGTCGAAATAGACGGAGACGACTGTTAACACGGCAGGTGGAAGCGTGTAGACGATCGAGAGTGTTAGTTTGGTCACCGTGACAGTCCGGGTTCCAGATGTGTTGACGCCCACTACTCTCAGTGTCATGTATTGTGTGGTTAAACATCCTTGGACATCGTTGATGAGCGTATCATTCAATGCTACGATGTTGCCGATCGCGTAGATTTTGCCTGTCGTAGTCACTGCGGGCGTCCTAGTTACTGCTCCCAAATCTTCCCATGCCATCGTGCCGATGCCTTGACCGTCTGCGTTGCAGTCTAATCCTTGGACCCAGATTGTTGGTGTGCCTGTTCCTGTGTTGCTCGTTATCTGCGCTTGGAATTCTACATTTGTGGGCGGGTTGAATGCGTTCATGGCGACATTGTTCACTTTGAATACTGTCATCGTGGTTGTGAGTGCAGTTGTAATCGTGACATTATTGTCGAAATCATATTGGGCCTCAGTCCCGACTGTGCTGATGCCGCCCGCGCCCCATGCTTTGACCTCAGGCGCATATGGGAACGGCGGGTTGAAATTTTCGGTGATTATCGCGGATGTTTGACCGATCGGAATCACGATCTGATCGAAGCCGCATTGTTTGAGTAATGGCAGATTAGGAGGTTGCGGAATCGCTCCGTCTAATGGCACGCAGGTAGGCAGAGGCTGTCCGCCACCACCGCCAAGCGCTAGAGGCATCAGCAGTATGAAGAGGCTGAGGATGAGTCCTGTGGACCAGAGCTTCGCCCTACGGTTTTCGCCCCGCGACGGTTGGCTCATGGCTTGCTCCTTTTTCTGCCGAAAAAGTCGCGTTCTGTCACATCGAACAGGTTCTCGACCGCCACGAACACGAGGATGAGGAAGAGGTAGAGGAATGGTGTCAGAAAGATCAAGGGGATGCCGAATCTGGCATAGCCGACTGTTCCAGTGTCGGATATGGTTATGACAACCTGGGCCGAGGCGACAACTGGGAACTCGAATATGAGTATCACGATCGCCGCCCACTTGGCCACTATCCCGGGCAGGAAGAACATTGTGAGCCCCATGATCAGTAGGAGTATCTCGGCGATGAGGGAGAAGTAGATGAAGAATGTCAAGTGTTTCTCTCCTGTGGTCGTAGCATGACCTTCTCGTTGTAGATCGGGAAATAGTCCTGCGGGTTCCGGATTTTGAGGAAGTAGAAGCGGCCGTTCATGTCGAGGATGAGCCTTATCGCTTTCAACGGCTCACGCCAGTTGCGCGGTATACGTTCGGGATAGATGTAGGCGTCAGGGTTGAGCCGTATGCGTGGGTCGATGTTCTTGTGGCGGGGCGTGTCATAACGCCATGCGATGCCCCTCTTTTTCGCCTGGTAGTTGAAGTATCCGAGGTTCCGGATGTCCTTCTTCTGGCAAGCCCGTGCGTCCATGACCTGTTCTGCCTGGTCTGTCATCACATAGACGTCGTAGAGGTCTTCCTGGATCAGGTCGTAGGGGTCGTAGCAGATGTGGGGCATGTTGAGAATATGGTCGAGCTCTCCGGTCTTCGGGTTGGTTGGACAGTTTGCGAACACGTCCATGCCCGCCTCTTCGGCATCCCAGGCTCCCAGCGCCATGAGGAAGGTTTTGCCGACTCGGTTCTGGGGTCCCCTCCCGTAGCGGCCGCCGCCTGCGATCTCGTAGATTCCCATGTCCGTCAATGACCATTTCATAGCTGGAAGAGATCGCCCTTCGACCAATAGAATACCTTCTTTCCCTTGTTTTGCGCATGGCTGATTTCTGCCTGCGTTGACTTGCCAGTATAGCCGTAAGCATCGAGGACGAAGATCGCGTCGGACTCGTCGATCTTCGCCAGATGCAGCTCATCGACCGCGCTCTTCCTCTCCCCAGCCTTGTATTCTGGGAGATGTAGGAACGAGTGGTTGAAGAAGCCGGGAGCTAAGACGATGTGTCCACGCATCGTCAGTTCTCCGTTTACAAGCCGGAAGTATTCTTCGAACCTGATTGAACCGCACAGTGTGATTTTCAACTATAGGTCTCCCGTGTCTTCCAGTAGCCCGGATGTTTCTGGCGTTCTCTCAGCCTCTTCATCAGGTCCCGTGCCCGACCCTTGGCCGTTCTCGTCTTACCCATTCAGGGACACGCCTTCGTATGCAGGGCACAATTCATGTTGATGCCGTAGAGGACTGTGTAGTAGACGGCCGCGAACGAGAGCATGACCGAGAGGGCGATGAGAAAGCCGAATATGCCCCATTTCAGCTTGCCAGGCTTCACGTTGAGCGTATGTCTTCGTTCGTGGACATCGTTCTTGAACGCGGCATGGACCAGGAAAGGGTCCACCTTCGCCTTCGGAACCAGTGTACCATCAGCCTTTGTAGCATCCGGTTCCCTGCCGAACACTGGTATTGCCCGCGAATCGTCCCAGTTGTGGAGAGACGCGGGTGCTCCATGCGGGTTTGCGAACATCTCGTCGCCCTGGCTAGGTATGAAATACTCGCCGGTCTTGTCCTTGGCAATCTCTATCTGGGCCCGTGCTGCCGAGCCGATCTTCAACTGTGATTCCGTCTTGAGATACCGGCCGATACGCCGGTTGGGCAGAAAGATGTAGAACTGGCGGTAGGTGATGCCTCTGACCCGATACCATGCTTCGGGCCATGCTCCCAGCCTGTTCCAGATACCGTTAGCGAAGAAGTAGAAGACGATCGCGGCTCCAAAGCCTGCTTGGCTGCCTTGGAACATGTAGATGATGGCGAAAGCCGTCATTATGAACAGTATCTTCATCGGGTCCGCCATTTTAGTTCCAGCCCCAACAGACGCGCGACCGTTTGTGACTGCGGAGTCTCACACCTGTGATGTCTCGATTACACCGGTCACATTTTTTCTGTTTCATGGTCTCAGCTCTGGATCATGCGAGTATCTCGCCCTCGTCCTCCTCCATACCTTCTCCAATGTGGCTAGCTCCTTCCGGTTCTGGAACGCCCGGATGTATTCTCTGACTGTTGCAAGCCTCTCCGCCTTCTGACGCGACAATTCTGATGAGATGCGGCCGCTCGATTCGAGAGGGTTACGCTTGTTGTAGAGTGGAGCGCCTCGGCTCTCGCGTATGTTTGGCCTTGTTCTCGGTCCCGCACGCCGTTCTCTGCGTCTGCCGGTCTTGAGGAATCCGCCTATGTCGTAGCGTCCCTTCGGCTCGGCTCTACGCTGAAGCGTTTCAGGCGCTAAAGCACGGTGTGGGACAGTCTCAGGCGGCCGTCCCTTCGGAGTCGCAGGCAGCTCGCCATGTTCTGCCTGCTGGGCTTGCCGTATCGCCTCGAACTTTTCCGCCGCAAGCCGGGCTTCTTCACGGGCTTTTTCGACCTCTTCTCTCTGCTTCTCGCTCATCTAAAGCCTTCTCAGTCCACGTTTCTGCCGTTTCGGATTCTCTGACGCCAGATCAGCACAGTTTTTACACATTTATGGTCGTCTCTCTGCCCGCGCCGATGGGCTGAGCACGTTATGGTACAGGTTGTAGGCTCTGACAAGATGAGTGTGCCGTTCCGATGCTGGCATACGGTCGAGATGCTCTTTGACACACGCGTCTCTGATATGGCCACGGTCGTCGATACAGCCTACATGCTCGGCGTATCTGGTCAGTTCTCCCGGATGACGGATGGCTCCCTTGATGAATCTAGCCATACGCTCACCTCCCGAACCACTTGTACATCCACTCTGCGAGCAGTTCTTTCAAATGCCGCACTGGCGAGTGGTGGAACCCGCAACGGTTACAGAAAATCGTCAGGCCCATATCGTTGAGCGGGCTACGCTGGTAGATTTTCATGGCCGCCTCTCCGAGCGTCGTCGTCCCTCTTCTCTCTCCCTCGCACTCTTTTTGAGGCTCTTCTCGTAGAGCCTGTAGAGTCCCCGCTGGCCACTCCGTTTGAGATTGGAGAGAGTCTCATACTCTGTCCGGCTTATCTTGCCCTCCTGGTAGAGCCTAAGATGACTCATAATCGTCCCCCCAGTTGCTGAGACTGTCGTATCTGACGAGCAGGTAGAGAATGATTACCCAGAACGCTACCGTCACGATGATCAATACCAGTGTCCATTCTCTCACGGCCCCCTTTCGCCCACCGTCTCCATCAACGGACGTGAGTAACCTGTGCACGCAGGGCGGGCATCCGGCGAATGTTGAAGCAGCAGTGTCAAGCGCGGGGTCTAGCTCCATGCGATCGTGAACGATGGTATGCTCTGGCCTCCCGTGGCTGGGAAGTTCGTATAGCTGAGACAGTATTGATAGTCGCCTGAGATCATGCTGATCGGCTGGCCGGATGTGAGAACCAAGAGGACCCCCGCGCAGTTTTGAAAGGTCAATCCTACCATGAGCCCATCGACGGTTCCGACTGGGAGAACTGGCAGGGTGAAGACAGGTGTGAAGCTGGCCCCGTTCTGGTTGACGACTGTGAACGCGGGAAATCCGGGTCCACAGTCGAGAATTGCGATGCCCGTGACAGGCGTGAGAGTATTCTCCTGGAATAGTTGGCCACAGGCGCTTGACAGGCTCGGCACGGCCGGCGGCGTGATCGTGGGAGTCTGCTGGCTGAGAATCACAGCATATGCAAAGTTAGCCATGGTCAATGTTGCCAGAGCCAATATTCCGAGCGTGATTTTCTTCATTTTATCCTGCTCCTACCTTTGCCGCCTGTTTCTGCTTCTCTTCCTCCTGCGCCTTCAAGGCCCGTACCCAGGCGGTCATCTCGTTTTCGAACCTCATCGAAGACTGCCCCTGTAATCCGTCAGTCCGCGATCTTCTGGCACGCAGTTCGACGACCACGTCCTCAGCGATCTCTGGGATTGGAATGTCGAGAGCGTCGCCGCCGATGCCGTGTTCTGCAAGCATGATCTCTCTCCGGAAAATGTCGATCTCCTCCAGTGTCAGGCTAGTCCGCTCCAGCCATTGATACGGGTCGGGCTTGTCCTGTATCGCCTTGGAGGCTGGCGCGTCCTTCTGGTTCAACCCCAGCTCTGCGCCCAAGACCCCGTAGAACGTCTGTTCCTGTCCTTCCAGTTCTATCTCGACCTTGCCCCGTGGAACCTTGGCTCTGAGAGCGTCGATTGGCACGGGCACGCTTTTCTTCCTCTCGTCTATAGGACTCGGCGTACCATTCCTCTCTTCGCTTGTTCCATCGGTGGACATGTCTAATCCTCAGCCATAGATAGAGGCTTGTCGCTGTGATACCGGTTCCGAGCAGATACATAAGCGTTCGGAACTCTGCCACTGTACACCATTCGCCTGCCAAGCAGGAGAAGAAGGTCAAAGACCACTCGGACTCCCTCTGAACAGTCGGAACAGCTCGACCGCGACGACTAGGAAGAGTGCGAGGAGGAAGAGGCTTCCAAGCGGGACCGCTCCGAACGATGTTGCTGAGCCAAAGGTGACGAAGCCCAAGAGGCTACCGAACGCGCTGATTCTGGACAAGACCGAGCCTGCAAGAACCGCAGGATAGCCGATCACGGCCCCGATGTATGCCGTTGCCTGTGCGATGCCGGCTGAGGCTTGGCATCCAAAGTCTAGAGAGCCGCAGCCTTTTCCAGGACCCGTGAGAGCACGGGTCGTATCTTGAAATGTCGGCCATGGTGCGAAGAGCTGGGTCATACTGTTCTGAACATTGGCTGACGGTATCGACTGGCCATAGGTGACCATGAGGATTGCGAACATGCCGAAGGCGAAGAGCACATTGTCAGCGTTGATCCGATGCTCTGCCACTAGAAATACTGCCTCCCTACACGGGCGAACGAGATCGCGCCTACGAAGAGGAAGAAGACCACCACGAATGTTTCGAGCAGTCCGACTCCTGCGAACATGAAGAACCAGGCTAGGAAGAAGAACATGAAGACTTCTCCGGCTCCGACAAACTTGGTCACATGGGCGCTGGCGAAGCCGACGGTGATGAGGAGGAACGAGAGAAAGGTGAGGATGATGATCCAGAAGAGCGATGCGGAGGTCTGACAGGATGCGGTCAGGACCGCACAGAGCGAGTTTGACATGGCCGGGAGGAGGCAATCGAGCTGGGCAAAGTTGTTCCCGCAGGGACCCGTTGATGGGAGAGGACCAGTGACAACGCCTCCGGTTATCCATGCCCAAAGGCCTATTTTCGCACCACTGTCGAAACTGTTTGCGGCAGTGATCACGGACGGCGTGGTTCCGGATGTGGAGAAGATTGGTACTGCCGTGTTGGTATCGTTGAGTTGTAACCCGCTGAATGCTGCTGAGACTCCTATCACGACCCATTGCCCAGCGCCGACCGCATATCCCTGTCCTGCGGGCATCGCCTTAGGACCCTTTCCGATCGCGCCCTGGTAGCTGTTTCCCAACTGCTGTACCGCCGGACATGCACTGGTCATCGGCTGTGTGCCTGACGGGCAAGTCTGAATGTAAAGCGCCAGACTGAGGATTTGTGTTGCGGGAGTCGCAGTGGCTAGGCTCACTGTGACGTTGTTGACGAATCCGTTGAGAGGCGACTGGAACTGATAGAGAAGTGTCAGAGACTGGTTGAAGTTGACTGTCTTGGTCGAGTTTGTGTTGACCAGTTTCACCGGCGGGGTTCCACAATTGCCGAAGCACTGGGTGACTACGCCAGAGGTTACAAGTGTCGAGCCTTGCAGCTCAGCCAGCAGATGCGTGTACTGTATGTTGGCCCCGCCAAGTCCTGAGACATTGATCCCATAGTTGTTTGTGCCGACTGTGACAAGGTTCCAGCCGCTGATGTATTCGCCGAATGGTTGTGGCGTATTGACACAGGCATCAACCAGTTTGGTCTGGCCATTCTGGGCAGTGGCTGTGTCACAGCCGGCGCCGCCCTGGTCGAAGAAGCCGAATACTTCGAATGTCGCGTCGTTGCTCACGGTACTCAGAGATGATTGGAGAGTGACCGGGGTGGCCACTGTACCGGATGCCTGGTTGACGTTGCCGATTGCTGTGACTCCCGTGTACTGTGCTCCGACTATGGCCGAGTAGCCTGATGGTGATGCGATGTTGATGAGGTCGGAGCCGCCTATTGTGATCGGTGACTGCCAGAGCTTGCCAGCCCCGTTCGAGACTATGAGAGTCCAGGTATTGGCTAGGCTGTCGCTGATACTGTTGCATCCGCTGATACCGTCGAAAAAGCAGCCGACTAGGACAGTGTTCCCTACGGTTACTGTCATGGCAAGCTGGCAGGCGGCATTGGTTGAGCCGCATGCGGACTGGGCTACTGGCGTGCCTACGATGGTCGGGGGCCCTGTTGCGTGTCCACTATTGACCACCCAAGAGAGCCCACTGATGAGTATGAGCGTGATGAGGGCTAGTCGGAGAAAAAAGGGGGGGGGACTCCGAGTCGTCGTATTCTCGCAACCCCCGTGTTATAGGCCGCCAGGCAGGTGCTTCTCGAAGAGGGAGAAGACCATCAGTAGCACCATCGCGCCGAAGACGAACGGGATGAGCTGTATGATCGGGACGAAGCCGATCGACTGGGTGACGTTCGGGTTCGGCGTGAAGCCCGTGTGTGCTATCGTTATGCCTGTAGTGAAGTTGGCGACGGTTCCGAAGAGCGAGGAGCCAAGCACGACGATGATGACTCCTCCAAAAATGTCTCCGATGACACTAGCATTCTTGAGCCGTAGCGATGGCAGCGTGAAGGGCAGATTGGCGTTGAGTGTTGGTCCGTAGCCTAGCTGCATGTTGGCCTTGTATTTTCCGACGTAGGCCATAGGACCCTCCTATGGAGGGAGGTGCCTTATATGCCTTTGGGTTCTGAGGCGAAAATATCCTCTATTCCGCGTTTCTCAGCGTTTTTGGGCGAGTTTCTTCTGGAACTGCGCTCTTACCGCGTCAAGCGCAACCTGGACCTGCTTTACGGCCAGTAGCGGGTCTTCATGATAGATGCTCGCATTCTTGAAAATCTCGTTGCCCTCCTCGTCCTTGTCTACTACTAGGGGCCGGGTTACGACGATCCCGTTCTCGATCTCCCAGAGTTCGAACTTGAAGTTTGACATGGGGTATGGTAGAGAGGGTTTCTTAGAAGTATATAAGGACTATTGCGACGATTGTTCCGATAGCGACGAAGGCTGTAAAGAAGAATGGGATGCCGAAAAAGACGCGATTCATAAGCCTCGCGTAAGGGTCCTTCCAGTCCAAGCGTGCGATGATGCCGCACTTGACACAACTGACATAGTTCCGGGTCGGATGCGCGCCATAAGCATGAGCGTTGAGCACGTGTGGACAGTTTTTGAAATCGTCAGAGGTTCCATACCGTAGCCTGATGAGACCGTTCTGATTCTTCCGTGAGAAAATCATTGGGCCAGTTCGATCGGCTTATTCTTCTTCTTCTGACGGAGCTGTTGTATCGCCCGTTCCATCGCCTGCCGGAAGTCGTTGTCGGTCAGCTCTCTGGCAGCATCGTCGCATTCTTTGCCGGTTTGATGCTCAAACTCATCATCAATAGCGCGTTTCGGAATGTCTGGCGGTATCGGAATCTTAAGCTTGTACATCCGGCTCCACATGACTCTACTCATTTCTGGACCATCCGTCTCCTAGCCCTGTTCCGAAAAATCACATATGTCAAGACGATACCGGTTATGAAAGCCGCCGGTATAAGGATTGCTGATAACGGCACGATTGTAGGCTCGACTTGGACCGGGGGAGCTGAACTGGTGACATTAGCGGCAATTTTTGCCATTTGAGGCACCAGAGCGCCCGTGATCATGACTATCATGATCATAATGACGATCGATGTTAACTCATGACCCGATGACGAGGTTATTCTGGCAACGGGACTGTTCGGTGGAGCAGTATCGTTCGGTTGTGGAGGCGTTGACGGTTTGATTATGTCGTCTACAGGCTTGTCTTTGACGGGCCATCCGCAGTAGCGGCAGACGAGCCAGTTATCCTTGTCCCGGATTAGATTGTTCCGGAGAGGCGCAGAACAGTTCCTACACTTGCCATCTGCCCAAGCATCTCGGAGAAGCTGCTGGCTCTCGCAATAGTTACACTTGCCATTCCGTATCGGTGCGCCACAGTTGGGACATTCTTCGACGCTCTCGCTCAACCTGTTGCTCCGAGCAGGTCAACTATCATGTCAGCGATCAGATCGAAGGGTATGAAACAGATGAACAGTGCTTCTTTCTGGGCCATCCGCTTGGTGGCTTCTCTGGCTATCTTTTTCAACCGTTGCCTCTGCCGTCTCCGCTGCAACGGAGTCCAGACTGGCTTCAGAGTTCTTTCACCGCGCCCAGCATTTGCGTCTGATAGAATGGTTGTTTGCCATCGATTTGCATCAACCGATGATGTTTGCTCCATTCATAATCTGGCAGAGTGTCGATAATTTTCTGCTCATTCTCAGGATGGTGGATTTCCACGAATAGTTTGGGACGACACCGCGCGATCGTGTTCACCGCCCCAAGTATCGCGTCAAATTCTGCGCCTTCAACATCCAACTTGATCATGGTCGGATTCACATTCAATGAGTCGATTGTAATTGTTCTTATGAGCGATGGGTCTCTAGAGACTCCATAGTCACTCGTATAGGTCACTGGCTCATAATACAGACTGTTTCCCATTGGCCCGTCTGGCCAGGTCCAGAAGGCCCTTTGCCCATTCTTATCACTGACGGCCGCCTCGATGACCTTGACGTTCCTGATCCCGTTGCTTCGAAGATTTGTTTTCAGGGCTTTGGCGGTTGTCTTTGTCGGCTCGATGGCTATCACTTGATCATAGTGTTTGCTGGCTTGGAGCGTCCACATTCCACAATTAGCACCTGCATCGATGTACAGTTTGCCGCCTGCTAGCATGGCTGCTTTCGCAAAGTCTTCTGTATGGTCGAAGATGGTATCGAAGGTTACGAGGAAGCCGTTTTCCCATTTACGGTTGATGATGTGTTTTGAGACTATGAACCGCCAGTCGATGATCATTGTAAACTGGCTCTGAACTTGAGGATTGAGGATTTGAAGTCTCCACCATGGCGCAGCCGTCCAATCATTCTGATTATGACGGCCACGATTGCATCGATGAAGAAGGCGATCTTGATGATTCTGGGATGGAATCCCCACTTGTTCGCAAAGCCGATAAGTCCTGCGCGACTGTAGAAAAGCATCATACGACGTTCCTGATTGACCGTGGCCATCGAATGTTCGCCTTGATGACGGACGATTATGGGCAGTTTGATGAAGTTGATGCCGTCATCGCGTGCTCGCATGGCAAGGTCTACATCATTCCAGAAAACCGGAAACTGTTCATCATAGAAATACCCGTCTGCCATGAGAAGATCGACTGCCTCGCGTGATAGGACAAGAAAGGAACCGCCCGGTTGTTCGATGATGTCGCCTTTCGGATGATCATAGTCCTTCTTGATAGGCCTGCCAACCGTTTTCCCCAGCGTCGTTGCCATCATCAAGAGTCTGATCAGATTCGGCAACCGCCGTGATACGTCCGTGCCTCTGAAGATTGGAACAGCTCCCGACATTGGATAAAAACGCGTGAAATCAGTCATTTTCGAGATGTTACGATCGAAGATCGTGTCCGGATTTGCGAGAATGATGACATCGCCTTCGGCTTTTCGAATCAGAATGTTGATTGCTTTGCTCAGACCGATGTTGTGTTCAGTATTGTCGTGGAAGAGTAGCTGAACTGGTTCACGGACATCCTGAATACACCGTTTCAAACCCTCCATGGCTTTCTCTGAATGAAAACCTACCGTTATGATGCTGATCACTTGGTCCTCGCCAGCTTCTCGGCTATCGCCTCCCGCACCCAGTCAGTCCGGTTCTTGTTGTCGAAGACCAGCCTCTGCTCGATCATTTTCTCCATTTTTGGAGGGATTCGGATCGAGAACTGGTACATGCCATCAGCCAAGGTCGGCTTGTAAGGACCATTACCGGGTCTCAAGCATGTCGCATCCTTGTCTCGACTCCGAAGCTGTGAACCTCTTTCAACCATGCCGCCTGTCCCGGAGGCATCTGCCGATCCTCTATTAGAAAGTTCTGCTCGAACCATTTGCGGTATTCTTCTAGCGGCAATCTCCGGAAATCCTCAGAATGATTGGTCTTTTCGATGTGATCGTACAGTTCGGTCTCGAGCATGTCTTTCCGGCAGATGTGGCAGACTGCGACTCTTACCATTGAACCGACCAGTAGTGAATGTCTGTTGCTCTAGGCCGATGCTTCTCTTGTCCAATCCAGCGTATAAGTGTTCTCATCCGCAGCTTCGCGCTCCATCTGAGGAAGAGCATTTGTTGAATGTCGCGGAGTTCGTGTCCCTGCTGGTACATTCTCATCAGATCAGCTCTTACCTCTTGACCGTTCCAGCCTCGATAGTCGGGATAGAGCCGATCTCGCCAGATTCTTCCCAAACGGTAGTAGACTGAGGGGCAGACACTGACAATATGCCCGGTTCGACGTGCTCTCAGCCAAATCTCCGCCATTTTAGACCTCACTTCAAAGCCTACAATGTGTATGCGCTTGCCGGGTAGCAGGTGGATCAATGGGTGAGAGAGACTCCTAGAGTAAGAGAAGAGAAGAGAAGAGAAGAGAACTAACTGATTTGCTA
>VBBH01000057.1 GCA_005888695.1 Candidatus Bathyarchaeota archaeon | reverse complement strand
CGCAATTTCCATGGCGGTGGCGGCCAATGGCTCTCCGAGACTTGCTTCCAGCCCCGGCAGAAGCCTCCGAAGTCCTTCCTTGTTATCTTCGAAGTATGCGATAAGAGCCTCCATCCTCTTGAGTATTGGAGGGTATGCTCCTTGAAGGAGCTCGACGCCAATCTTGGCCTCCCGTTTCGCATCGTCTAACCTCTTCATCCTGGCATATGTCCCAACAAGTTGGAAGTGTGCAATGGCGTAGTTCGGATTTAGCTCAACTGCTTTCTTGGTTAACTCAAGCGCTTTCTCGTAGTCTCTCCTTGAGAAATAATAGTCCGCGTGATTTAGATTGATGATCTGCGAGAATGGGTCGAGTTCTACCGCTTTTTCAATCTGCTTGAGGGCTTCATCCCACCGCGACTCTGCTTCGAGAATCTGGAAGTACCATTGGTGCGCGGTAGCATAGCTAGGCTTGAGTTCGATCGCCTTCTTGAACTCCTCCTCTGCGCCTTTAAAATCAAGGTCGCAGTCGAGGATTAGCCCACGTGTAGTATGCGCCTCTGCGAGGTTTGGGTCCAGCTCCAGGGCAGCGGCGACTTCCGTCTTGGCTCTTTCATGATTTGCCTTCTTGTCCAATTCCCAGTTGGTAGCTAATAGCTCATGGCAATCTGCGAGACCGGCGTGTCCGAGTGCGAATTTTGCGTCCTCTTTGATCGCCTGAGCGAAGTATTCTGTGGCCTTGTTGATGTCTTCTATGCCTCTCCTGTTCCAGTGATATCTGCCCCTCAAGTATAGGGTGTACGCCTTTGTGCTCTCCGTCGGCTTTCTGTCAATCCGGTCGATCTCCGGAGCCAAAATCTTGACTCGGAGCGCGTCTGAGACCTGCTTGGCAATGTCGGTCTGGACTCCGAAGACATCGTCAAGATTCCTGTCGTAGCTGTGGGCCCAGACATGGCGATCGTCTCTAACATCAACCAGCTGGGCGGTTACCCGTATCTTGTTCCCTGCTTTTCTGAAGCTGCCTTCGAGAACGGAACCTGCTTCAAGTTCACCTCCTATCTCTTTGACTCTTTTTGTTGTCCCCTTTTTGTTGTCCCCATGACAGAAGTACGAGAAATAACGTTCAGTCCGCTTACGCCTGAAAGTGTCGAGATTATCTCCTCAGTGATACCATCGGCAAAGTATGAGTCACCAGGGTCGGGGCTCATGTTGGCAAAGGGAAGAACAGCTATTCTTCTCCTGTCATGTTCAGTCGACTGGGTGGTTTTCGTATCATCCCATGGCAGTACCATCTTGTATACCTCGAGTGGGGCACGAACGTTTCGCAAGGATTTGGTGCCAAGGCTCTCCAACGGAAGCTCGAATTTGTTCTGGACCTGATCATAGACCTGCCGTGTGAGACTGATGCCTCCGTTCTCTGCTAGTGATTGTATCCTTGATGCGATGTTGACAGCGTCTCCTGAAATGTCGCCTTGCGATTCCACCACATCTCCAAGATGAAGACCTATCCGAATTGTGATTCTCTGGTCGCCTTGCTGAGACATGTTGAACTCTCTCGAAGCTCTCTGGACATCGTAGGCGCATCTAACGGCATCCATTGCGTTGCTAAACTCGACCAGGAAGCCATCTCCCATAGTCTTGATTTCCCTCCCGTTGTGTCTACCAAAAACGGGTCTCAACAGCTTCCTCTGTTCCTCCACCAATGCCAGCGAAAGCGACTCGTTTTTTTGACCCAGAGCCGTGTAGCCAGCCATGTCTGTGAACATTATTGCGGCGAGCCTTCGTTTTCCTTGAGACAAGAACAGTCTTGGCCTGTTTTCTGAGGTATTCGGCGATAAATCCCTTACGGGAAGCCTGTTATGCCATCCGGTCTTTGAGATTCCTACGTGCTAAATTCTTTGACAATTCTAACTCGACTCTCGTTGGATGGAGAGCGACGCTCCCTCAGATTCATTAAAGTCCCATTTTGTCCAAGAGTCTGGCAAACTTTTCTTCTTTTCGCAACACATCGAAAGCCGGGTCAACTTTGATGTATACTAGGAAGCTCCTCTCTTCGTATGCCTTCTCTAGCCAAGCCATTGATCTTTCTTTCTCACCAAGTGCAGCATGGATTACTGCTCTTCCGTAGGAAGAGACGTATTGATCAGTTGCCAGTCGGTCGAGGTCTTCAAGCACCTTCCTTGCCTCCTCGAGCTTTCCAGCACAGGCGTAGACGTAGCCGAGATCGTCCAGAATGAATATGCTTCGTTCGGACAGTACAATGGCCTTTTCGATCTCTCTTAGAGCCTCCTCGTGCATTCCTTTCTGCGTGTAAACTTCTGCGAGCCCCTTGTGGGCGATCGGGAAATCATGATCAACTTGGAGTGACTTCCGGTATTGGTCGATTGACTCGTCATATCTCCCTGCTAAGTATAGGTCCCTTGCTGCATCTGTCAGGATGATCATCGACAGTGGATCAAGTTCCACAGCCTTCCTAACTTGGGCAAGAGACTCGTCAATTCGCCCGAGGGCCATGTAGTGGGTGGCCCGCCAGAAATGCGCCGTGGCATAACTGGGATTCAGCTCTATGGCACGGTCAAGTTCCGAGCCTGCTCTCTTCCAGTCGAAATAGTATTGCATCAGAATCTCGCCTAGGGAAGCATGTGCTTCCGCGAGGCCATCGTTGAGCGACAAGGCCTTCTCCGCCAGCTCCTTGGCTCTTGGCAGCACGGCTGTCGAGCGTCTAAATCCGTAGTATCCGAGTATGCTGTAGCAATCGGCGAGGCCTGCATAAGCAAGCGCATAGCCTGGATCTCTGCCTATTGCCTCTTCGAAGTATTTGATAGCCCGGTTTATCTCGTTCTCAGACCTAAGGTTCCATCGGTTTCGTCCCTTGAGGTACAGAGAGTACGCCTCTGGATTCTGAGTATGCTGTTGTAGTAAAGCTGAATTCTCCCGAACACCAAGTCGTAGTTCTAGGGCGCTTGCTACCTGTTGGGCAATGTCGCTCTGGACGGAGAATATGTCCTGAAGGTCCCGGTCGTAGGTTTCGGTCCAAAGTTGTTCTTCGCTCTGAGTGTCGACCAGCTGGACCGTGATTCGCACACGATTCTTAGATTTTCTTACGCTTCCTTCGATCAGTGAACCCACCTTCAGCTCTTGACCAATACGATTTGCAGTGGCCTTCTCTCCTTTGAATCGCATAGCAGATGTCCTTGCGACAACTCTAAGACTGCCAATCTTGGACAGAACCGCTATCAGCTCATCCGTCATTCCATCAGCAAAGTACTCGTCCGCAATGTCAGGACTTATGTTGGCAAAAGGCAGAATGACTATTCTCCGTGCGTCGCGATCAGTCGATGAGACGGACCCCGGAGCCTCCCACGGCATCACCATCTTGTACACCTCTATTGACGAGGTCACATTCTTCAACGATTTGAGTCCGAGGCTGGTCAATGCCAGCTCAAACTTGTTCTGGATATGATCGTAGACTTGACGAGTGAGACAAACTCCTCCGTCTTCTGCTAACGGTTCTATTCTCGACGCGATGTTAACCGCGTCTCCAGAAATATCGCCCCGAGATTCCACGACATCACCGAGGTGAACACCTATCCTCAGGTGAAGCCCGTGTGCAACAGGTGATGAGATGTTAAACTTTCTCGCTGCCCTTTGGATATCGTACGAACATCTCACAGCCTCCAGTGCGCTTGAGAACTCGAGAAGGAGCGCGTCACCAATGGTTTTGACTTCCCTTCCGTTGTGCTTGTTTAGAATGGGCCTGATGAGCCTTCTTTGCTCGTCTACGAGGGCGAGCGAAAGGGACTCGTCTCGTTGAGCCAGCGCGGTATAGCCTACCATGTCTGTGAACATTATTGCTGCGAGCCTACGATGTGCCTCGGGCAATTTGGACCCCTGACGTTCAGCCTCGTGCAACGATAAAACCGTTCGTCCTCGAAACCAGCCATTGTTGGCTGACTCTAGAATCGTCTGGGGACTGCAGGCTATCAGAGGGCTCATCGATCACTTGGAAGATATGAAGAGAGAGCTTTGTCTTGAGTCGACAAGATTGTCAAGCGACGAAGCGGCAGAGAGTCTAGGCCCTGGCGCTGAAGTCGCTCTTGCTGGAACAAGCCACGCGACCGACTATCTGTCGTTGTGTAGGACTCGGATCATGGAGAACGATCTTACTCTAGCTGGAAGAGTCCGGGCTAAGCTGGAAGGGTCCTCCCGTAACGCATTTATCGCTGGAGACTGAGGCAGACATCGCGTAACAGGGCTTGTCCCACAGGCAACGAAGACTAGCGGCAATAATGTACACTGACATGGTGGGATACACCGCCCTTGGCCAGAGAAACGAACAGCTCTCACTCGCACTAGTCGACGAGCAGAGAAAGCTGATCAGACCGGTTCTCGCTAAACACAATGGGAGAGAGGTGAAGACGATGGGTGACGCATTCCTCGTCGAATTCTCCAACACTCTCGACGCTGTCAGGTGCGCCTATGATATTCAGCGGACGACGCGCGAGTTCAACATTTCACTGCCCGAGGAACAACGAATCCACCTCCGA
>VBBH01000056.1 GCA_005888695.1 Candidatus Bathyarchaeota archaeon | reverse complement strand
AACGTAAGAATTGGGTCGAAGATTCATCCGCTCCTCTGGTCTGGACGAGCCAGTAGAAGGCTTCGTGATTCCCGCACTTTGGGCACTCTGCCTTGGTCTTGGGTAAGGTTCTGATCTTTTGTATGTCCCGGCCAATAACCACTATCTTTTCAGTTTCTTGGGAAATGCGGCTGACAACCTTTTCGCCCTTACTGCTCGTGTATCCACATTTGGGACAGACGAGAGTGACCTTCTTTTCCTTCTTTGATGGAAGGAGAGTGGAGCCGCATTTCGGACAGAATTGCAAAACAGGATCAGTTGCTCCCCGTTGTTGCCCGGGGCGTTCTTATTCTTTATCGTGAAAAAGGTCTGGATGATATAGAGTTGACCAACAGATGGGCAATCCGAACCGGTTCTGGCAAGTCGTCAATGGTCCAAGACAGATGGATTACTTGTTTGATTGTTTCGGGGTTGAGCTGTGAGCTGGCATAGATGATCTTATTCTTCTTTTCGAGTGTGTAGTTGTGCCTGAGGCGTAATCTTGTTTTTGTGATCGCGATCACCGGTAATCCGGTGGTTTTCCATAATTGTCGGATGTTGAGTCGACTCTTTGGATCGTGCAACATGATTACGCGAAGTTCTGGATAGTATCGTGATTGCTGGATTTGCTCAGATACGTTTCCGGTGATTGTTTCTTGGAAGTTCAGGATCCCGTCGAGGTATAGACCACCGCGAACTATCGCTCCGACGATTGCACCGTCTCCACAGGCATCTATTCCAAGTATCCTGATCTCAGGCTTCACAGTGCGAATTTGATGTGTCATGTCATTTATCCAGCCCCAATCGTTCGAGTGCCAATTGAGCTAGACTGACGAATCCTTTCGACTGATCAATTTCATCCGGAACTAGGCAGGCAACAATCTCTTCGAGGGTCATTTTCTCCAGAAGCCATGCTTCTCCGACTAAGGCCTCAAGACCGTTGGCCACGTCTCCAGCATCTACCCTTCTCGGCAGATACTTGCGGAGTCCCGCTTTTGAGGCAGCATTTGCGAGGAGTTTATCCTTGACCTTGATCCCGACCGGCTGCTTGGTTGTTCGGGTCACTGCTAGACTGTAGGAGAAGTTGAGTAGGCTGTCCCCGAACTGGGCCAGTTTTCGATCTCGTAGAATCTTGGTGAGCCTTTCCACGTGTGCGGTACTTTCGGGAATAGTCAAACGGTGGGACTTGCCCGCCTGCTATACTGTTCAGGTCTGTGTCAACGGGATTGGTAGACTGTAAGCATCGGCCAGTTTCAGGGTTGTATCCCCTGCGTATCTTGCTCGTATCCAGATGATGTTGTTCTGCGCTGATATCGCCGGCACTTGCCATGTGTAACTTATGTGTCCCTGGCTATCGGTTATGGTGCTGTTTGTTATTGTTTGTAGGTTTGTCAGTTGCCCGTTTGTCAGTCTGTTATCAGTTGAATATTCGAGGAATACTTTTGAATTTGCGACCGGTTGACCGCTAGCGGTCAAGAGAGTTCCGGTAAGTGTGGTGTTGCCGCCCGTCTTCGGGACTGATATCGGGTTTGGCGCCAGCAGGCTGAGGCGGGTATCCGTTGGATAGTTGATCTTGTAGACTTTAACATAGCTGTTGGTCGACGGGAAAGATTTCGTGAAGAGTGAACTAGCTGTAGTGTAGCCGTTCGGGGGAACATCATTAGTGTCGCTTATCGCGGCGGGGGCGTCGCTCCGCATCAGGTGTCCAAGGACCGTGTTGCTGGTTGGGAGTGGGAAGTTTCCCTGATAGTTGTCGGAGATCTTTTCCGGTTTACTAGAATGACCGTTGATCGTTATTATCCGATCATATTCCGTTGGATTACCGTTCGTGTCCAGGGGACCAGCCTTGAAGGTCACTGTTGCAATACCTTGCGGTGTCTGGATCAGCGTTCCGTTGCCGATTCTGACCATCCAATACCACTTGCTGTCTTCTCCGAAGCCGCAGAAGGAGCCTGTTTGGCTGCAGGTCGCGGGACCAGTATTGTAGCTGGTGAAGACAGCGACATGAGTCACTTTGTATTGTTTCATCAGGCGAAACGCCATTGTCTCGTTCAGCATGAAGCCGGTTGCGATCATTTGTATCTGTGTGAGATTCCCGGTCCCGTTATCTGCTAATGTGTGTAGACCGGTGTTTACGGTTATCCAGTAGCCGTAGTCCCACCAGGCGAAAACAACCGCCGTACTCGGCAGGTTGTCTCGCATCCACGCTAGGGCTTGTAACCAGTCGGGAACGGCGCCCCGGGTTGGCAGGCTTGCTGATGCTATTGTGACCGGTGTGTAGGCGGAGTCGACGGCATTGATGAACGCAGGCATGACTATGATGAACACTATCAGGAGAATTCCGAGGCTGAATTCGCGGCTGACTCGAGGGGTGAAGCGCGTTTTACGACGTGGAAAAATCACTGACTGTCGGATGATGTCGACGGCGGGTTTTCCAAACTCGACGACTGTGATGGCTGCCAAGATGGAGATCGCTGGCGCGAGTAGTAGACTTAGTCTCACGAGGCTTGCAGCGAAGTAGAATGCTGTTGCGCCGTAGACGATTATCAGGACGTCGGGTGGGCGGAGGCGTTGGAATGCGAAGAAGAAGCCGAAGACCCCGAGTAGAGTCATCGCACCAAGCTCCAGGAAGAAACTGGCCCACGTGGCAGGCCGGTTCTCGGCGACACTGGCGACCAATGGAATATTGTTTCGGATGAACGGGTTTACTGTAGCGAGGAATTTGGCTCCAAGGTTGGTGGCTATCCCCGATTGTACAAGGACAAGGATGGTTAATGCTCCTCCCAAAACGGCGGCACCGATTAAGATCCAGCGTTCTCGACTGGTCTTCAGAACGCTCATACTTTCCATCAAGACAAGGAGTCCCATGATTCCAATGAGAGCGAGCGTAGTAGATTCCTCGATGAACGTCCGGCCGAGATATGGTAGTCCCGTCCCGACAAGCAAGAAGAAACCGACCGTAATACCGTAAGTGAGCGTGAGGCGTGGCGTGTACTTTCGCAAGAGAACTAAAGCCAATGCGAAGAGTCCGAGGACTTGGACCGCGTAACGGAAGCTTCCCCAAGAGAAGGCCATGAAGGTTAGGCTGAGGCTTGAGAGCATTCCATAGATGATTGTCGCCTTCAATGATCTAGTGTCGTCGATTCCTCTTAGAAAGAAGAGGAATGCTAGGATCATTGTTGGTATGCCAACGGCTTCGTTGCGGAAGAATCCCAGGCTTGTCCTGCTGATCAGGCTGGAGCTGAAGCCTAGAAAGAGGGCAGCGAATAGACCTGCGCTCTTGCCCCATAAGTCTCTCGCAAAGTAATAGGTGACAAGACAGGCGAACACGCCTAGAAGGACGGGTGTGTAAATTGCGCTATCGTAGAGGCTGATGTTTACGCCGATGGCACTTAGGAATAAGTAGATGGCAACGCCTGTGAAGCTTGTTCCAGGGTAGCTTGTTGTGAGAGAGTTTCGACCGAACGGGAACCAGGCGGCAGTGTTTGTGTAGGTGTACCAGCTCATCCAGCCGTTCTGAGCGATCTGGCGCATGTTGTCGTAGTTGAAGTAGGGATCGAATTCGCTGATGTAGGCTCCCCAGCGCAGGGGGAGCAATCGAGTGATCGCTGCAACGATTAGGATGAGGGCTAGCGCGGTGTAGTGGAGGATAGTAGGTCTCGGTAGTCTACCGATCCTGGTCTTCACTGCACGGAGTCGGCTGCCAAGGGTCTCGCGTGAGATTGCCCGTCTAATCGCTGATGGTACACTGGATTCTTCGATTTCTTGATCTGACATGGCTTATTCTGGACACCCATCTGAAGCGATTTGTAATTATCTGGAATGAACCAACCGTCTGTCTTAGAGAGCTCGGCAGGCGTTATCGGACGTTAATATTCTTGTCCTCATAGTCGGAATTAGGACATACGTTTCTACAATCTGAGTGGTCCCTTCGAAGCATCTCAGACGCTTTCGGTCTATTCGATTCGAGCTTGTGAGCGCTTGGTCTACCCAGGCCGCTTTCCCTATTTTTGAAGCAGGAGTGCCTCTAGATCTGTCAAAGAGGTTATCATATGATCGGCCCCCGCTAGGGCTAATTCTTCTCGCGAGAAGAATCCGTTCGGCAACCCTATCGCCAACGCCCCCGCCTTCTTCGCACCTAAAATGTCGACCGGCTCATCCCCGACGACCAAAGATTCGCGGGCCCCAACTCCGAGCTCGCCGATGGCCCGGATGAATGGAAGAGGTGATGGTTTGAACTCGGCCATATGATCTGGCGTTACTATGGAGTGAAAATATTGCTTGAGCTTCCAGATCTCCAGCCGTCTCTGAAGCCTTGGTAGCCGTTGAAAAGTTACTATGCCCATCCGAATGTCGTGATCTTGGAGACTAGATAAGAGGTGCGTAAGTTCATCGCTGGGTCCGGTCTCGTCCATGATGATGTCGAGCTTTTGCAAGAACCGATCTCGCAGATTCACGTCGTATCCTTGTACACCACTATTCTTGGCTAGAGCGATTGCTATGCCACTGATGTTGTAGAACGTCCCATCTGCAATCATGCTCCG
>VBBH01000055.1 GCA_005888695.1 Candidatus Bathyarchaeota archaeon | reverse complement strand
GGTTTTCCCTCCATGTATTAGTCCGACCTTCAAACCCACTTGTCCCAACTCGTCCGCCAACTTATCCGCTCGCCATTTTGTTCTTGTGAATACGAGCACGGATTTCATCTCGGGATGACGAATCAGTTCCGTCAACAATTTGCTCTTCAGATGATCTGGAACCTGATAGACGGTGTGACGTATCGTCTCTGGAGGCTGATCTTGTCGGCCGACGCTGAAGCGTACGGGATCGTGCATTATCTCTCTCGCGAGACGTTCTACTTCTCTAGGGATTGTTGCCGAGAAAAGGAGTGTTTGGCGTCTTTTGGGTAGGATGCTGATGATCTGCTTGACATCTGGTAAGAAGCCCATGTCCAACATTCGGTCCGCCTCGTCGAGAACTAGCACATCTAGGTCCCTGAGGTCGATGGTCCCCCTGCGAATATGGTCCAATAATCTTCCCGGTGTGGCGACGATAATTTCGATCCTTCCGCGTAATGCTCGTCGTTGGGCTTGAAGACTGACGCCACCGTAGACAACGAATCCTCTAACTCTGGTCCCTCGTGCAAGACCTTGCAGCATAGACTCGGTCTGCACGGCTAATTCTCTGGTGGGTGAGAGGACAAGGACGTGAGTTCCAGGATAAGGCGGTCGACTCAGAAGATTCTGAAGTATCGGCAGTAAAAAGGCTGCGGTTTTTCCTGACCCTGTTCGAGCAGAGCCTATGACATCACGCCCTGCTAGAATCGCCGGTATAGTCTCAGCCTGTACTGCAGTTGGGGAACTGTACCCTAATTGTTGAACGACCCTCAGCAATTGAGGGTTGAGCCCAACCTGGCCCCATCCAACGGTCGATTGCATGTAAACGTCTACAACCATGTCCAGGAAGGGTACTACAAGAACTAGCTATTGGGACAGAGGCAGGCCTGCTTCGGGTGGGAGGAACGAATCAAAAAAGGGGGACGGCGGGACTTCGGACTAAATTACAGACCGAGTCCTGCGCCAAGAGTGTAGATCGCATTTGTCGTTATTGTTTCAGTATTGCCGTCTGCCAGGGTGGCTGTAAACGATACTTGATACACGCTACCGATTGTTAGGACGAGTCCCAGGGGGACACTTGTTGATGTGGCAGTGTCAGTTATTCCCGGTAGCAATGGATAGTAATTCGCCCACGTAACTGTCCAGGGTAACCCACTGACTTGTATGGAGACAGACGTTATTGCTACTGTCCCTGTGTTTGTTACGTCTACCTGATAAAGGGGCTGGGGCTGTCCGTTGGCGCTTAGGTTAGTCTGCTCAAAGGCTTGTGCTGCGATATTGAAGTGTTTGTTCTGCTGGATGAGGGTTGAACCACCTGTTTGAACCGCGATATCCGTATGAGAGCAGTCGACAGAATTGCTTAGGCTCTGTGTGCAAACGTAAGTTCCGGAATTGCGCCTGGTCGCGGGTTCTAGTGCTGAATTGACGAATTGATCATTGGTGTAGATTATGGTGGCAAGACCAGTGGTCGGGCTCGCAGCGACTCCGAAATCGTCGAGAAGGTCCCTGTTACCAGTGCATGCAACACCTGACTCGCACACTCCTCCATAGTGGATTATTCCCGAGGCTGCGACTTGGGTCCAAGGACTGTTAGGTGTCAGGGCCGCGAGGTTCTGGGAAAAGTATACCTGCCATGCTGCACTGTTCGGATATGTATCAGGATGGTCTACTCCGTTGTAGAAGCTGGTGCCGTACCACACAACATCCAATGTTCCTGCGCTCCCCGCCGCGCTCCATGGAAAAATTGCGGTTGACGAGGGGGCCTTGTTGATCTGGTAGGCTTTGGACCAGCTTTGACCGAAGGTTCTCGAGAAACTGTAGTATAGGTTGTGGTCGTCAGAGTATACGGCGTAAACATTCCCTCCGCTGTCTACGCTCACGTTGATGAATTGATGGCCGTAGTCTAGATTAGTATTTGGGTTATTGTATACCGTGTAGTCGGTGAACGTTTTGCCACCGTCGATTGATACGCCTACCCAGACTGTATGCACATGGCACGAGATAGTACAAGCGGCTAACTCTGCAGCATTTGCTATCGAGCTGAACACTTGGTAGATGACATGATTGCTGGGGTCGATGGCTAAGTTGCCGATGACATTGTTGTAGCCCGCAAATATCGCAACATGCGCATTGTCGAACGCGTTGGCAACTTGCGTGAATGTTGCTCCGCCGTCGTAGCTGCAATCCACAAAAATGTTGTTCGTTGTGCCGTACGCATGATAAGACAGGCAGACCTTGCTTGTTCCGTCGGCAGCGATCCACTCCCGGTCGTCAACCGGAATGGTCGCCCCGGTCGGGTTGTTGAACCAAGTGGCCCCGCCGTCTCTGCTAGTGGCAACGTAGACGTTTGCTAGAGGAGGTGTCGTCGCGAGGCTGGCGACATAGATATTGTAGAAGCCTTGCGAGTTCTTTTGTGGCGCTACTGCTAGATCAGTATCCCCTCCAGCTGGGGAAAAGCCCACTGGTCCAGTTCCATTGGAAATGCTGTCGGGTAACGGCAATGTGGTGAAGTGTTGCCCTCCGTCTGTCGACTTCCATGCAAATGTACCGCCACACTGTCCGCCGATCACGCAAAACACGTTCTCGGATGAGCCGTAAAAGTTGCCCGATTTGTCAGCCCGGATCGCGGGCTCACCTTCAGTGTTCTGGCATGTCCTCGAAGCGTTCGGGCAAGTTGTTCCGACGCTAAATCTGGGTGTGTTGAACGGGTTGCCAGCTAGCTCGTAGTTGTTGAATGTTGCAGCCGTTGCAACTGTCGCGGTACCCGACGCCTTGTTGTCCGCATTGCCACTGTGTACTGCAGCCGTTACAAATATTGCACTTGTCAGAATGATGATGCTGAGAAGAGTTGCTTTCGTTGTTTTTTTACTTTCCACAATTTTCATGATACCCGATGCGAAAAATCTTGGTTATAACGAATGTTCTTTTGTTCGGAAATTTCGACAATCGAGAATCTCGTATTCCGATATATCATTGGCCGATACTTCCATTTGCACAAATTCAAGTGCGGAGAGCTCCTCACAACTATTTCTTCGGCCGAGTAACAACCCGCACATACTAGATATATGAGGAGATTCCGTCGGTTGACGATCCCCTAGTTTGATTCCGTCGGAAACCGAGACTCGACTTAGAATCACTAATCTCTTGGATCTGGAAGAGCGGGCAAAGCAAAGTCTCGACCCTGCAAGCTACGATTTCATCGCTGGAGGCGCGGGTGCTGAGCTTACCATCAAGGCGAACAGGGAAGCATTCGAAAGGATAGGGATCATACCAAGAGTCCTAACCGGAATCAAGCACGTAGACACCTCGACAACATTATTCGGTCATAGATTGTCGATGCCGATCTATTTGACTTCGATGTCAAACCATGGAGTTGCGCACCCTTCAGCGGAGGTCGGTAGCGCCGAAGGGGCGAGAAAGGTGGGAGCACTATTTGTTGCGGCGACCGGCTCGAACAAAACGATCGAGGAGATCGCTCAAGCGTCGGGATCGAGCCCACACTGGTTCCAGTTGTACTACAACAAGGATGCGGAGATCAACAGGAATCTGATCCAGAGAGCCGAGAAAGCGGGATACTCTGCCATTGTGATGACTGTCGATCTACCTGTATTGGGATTGCGGGACCGTGATTTCAGGAATCGCTTTGTTGTACCTTCTGATCTGAAACGCGCCAACATTGCGTCGGAGAAGTTTATGGCTGCGACTAGAAACTTGCTATCTCTCGTTTCTGGGGTGAAGGATGATTTGAGCTGGGACGATTACGAATGGACTCGCAAGAATACCAAGCTGCCGGTCCTGATCAAAGGAATCCTCTCTCCTGAAGACGCTGAGGAAGCGGTTAGACGCAAGGTCTCAGGGATCATTGTTTCTAATCATGGGGGCAGACAATTGGACACTGGGATTGGGGCCATTGCTGCTTTGCCACGGATCGTCGAAAGAGTAACCGGCAGGACGAAGGTTCTGTTTGACAGTGGGGTAAGACGAGGAATCGACGTATTCAAAGCATTAGCCTTGGGAGCCGACGCCGTTGGAGTGGGACGACCAATCCTCTATGGTCTCAACGTTGCGGGGCCAGAAGGCGTAACAGCGGTACTGGAACATCTAAAAGCTGAGCTCGTGAACGTGATGCGACTTTCCGGCGTTTCAAGTCTAGCAGGTATTGGGCTCGAGTACGTCAGCCTGAGTTAGGCGAGGAAAGTCGAAAATGGGAGACTTTGTTTGGATAGGTTCGCTTCGATCATATCGAATGGACTATTGATCTCACTGACCCGGCCAAGGAGTACCGTCAATTCGTTAGAATTTCACATCTCCGGTCTTTGCTAGGACCCGGAAAGCGTTCAAAGTTACCCACTTGCTTGGCTCGCCAATCTCCTCAACCTTGACAGGTGCCGTTCTCCGCTCTGGGGGCTTGTCTACTTCTCTAAACCAGTCGCCTTCTAGGTTCCATCGACCATCAGGCCTACGCTTCGACAATAACAAGTGGACTGCACTCCTAGTCCTCTCATCATCGCCATAGCCCAGCCTTGTCAAGACACGTAACCCGTGGAGAACATCGTAATAGTAGTACATCGGAAAGTG
>VBBH01000054.1 GCA_005888695.1 Candidatus Bathyarchaeota archaeon | reverse complement strand
TGCAAAACTCCCACTCGGGAGCAGAAAAAGCCCTGATCCCTACTTCCATAATATGGCCTGGGCCTAGACGTTCTGCGACGCGACGCATGAAAGTTGCGTGTGAAAGCTTCTTACCTAGAAACTCATCTCGAAGATCAAGGTGAGCATCAAAGTTGATCAATCCTACATCCTGTGGCAAAGCATCCACTGAGGCTTTCGTGATAGTGTGCTCTCCACCACACATTATCGGAATCTTCTTCTGAACGACCATCTCAGACCATACCGCGTTAACTCGATCGAGGGTTTCCTCCAGATCCTCCAGAACGTCAACGTCTCCCAGGTCGTGAACGGGAACCTTCTCTAGATCGACCTTCGACCTGATGCTGTACAATTCTAGATTCGCAGAGACATCTCGGACTGCGCCCGGTGCAAAGTGAGATCCGGACTTGTAAGTGCTGGTCCGATCATACGGGACTCCGAGAAATACGAAACGAGACTTTTCAAGGGGTGCGGATACTCCCGTGAAGGGTGTTCGTGGAGACATGTAGAGCTGTGCTCTACTCATAGTGTAGAGTCGAACGTCTAACGTTCTAAAGCTTTAGATCGAGTCCCTCCCGAGAAGACTCTCTTCTGTGTCCAACGAATCTTTGCTTAGCCAAAACTCGTAACACGCTAAGACTTATCTTGTAAGGGCAATCGCCAAACCGCAACTGACGGTCATGTTGTCAAAGCCAGAAACGACGTCCAAGCAGTCTCCCGAAGCTGAGACCGAACAGCTCAAACGAACAACAGGCATAACGTTCGCCGCAATATTCTACTTTGCAGCTGGCATCTACTACCTCGCATTCCCCATTTTAACGCAGGACTTAACACAGGTCCACCTGTTAACAATTGGAATAGTTTCGATAATCGCTGGATACTTCTTGGTAAAACCGCACAGATTGGGGCTGTGGCTCGGACTGTTGCTTTTCCCGGTCCATATTGTGACGCCCGCTTTCGGCTTTCAAGCAGAGTTCAATGTCGCAGGGGCGCTGAACAGTCCGCTCGACGTGATCTTCCTGGCTTCGCTGATCGTATTGATCTTCTTCACCTCAGTAACCTTCTTGGTGCTATTGGATCAGAGAAGGAATTTCATGCCATCTGAGGCGAAACCGGCGAAGAAGTAGAACGAGTACTCTTTCGCCCGACTCTCGCCTCTCCGGTAGACCCGATACTTGCAACCTTCGCCGATCGATTCTTCTCCGCATAACAGCGAGGACAAGATATTAGTGGACGTCGGCCAGGTGATCTGGCCTGAACCATCTGGAAACCACAATTGGGACAGCGTTTTGCTAGGATGGATATCGAACCGAACTGTGGAAGAGGAGCACTGAAACCACATTTCTTCGTCCCATCCCACACACCAGCATGGCCAATGAACCGCTTGCCAGTCTTTCTACTTCGCACGATCTTGAGCTTTGACCCACACTCCGGACAAGGAGTCTCGAAAGTGAACTCCATCACACGTTGAGCCGTAACGGTCTCTCCGAGCAATTCCCCAAACTCTTCCTCTCTCTGGACAAGATCCAACATCACCGGTCGCAAGTGATCCAGTGCTTCTAGCAACACGCGTCGCCTAGATGTCTTCCCAACCCGTATCTGATCCATCAAATCCTCCAATCGTCCCGTAAATCCCGGCTCGATGATCAACCGGCAATACTTGTCTAGAAGACCAATCACCTTGATCGCAAGAGTGGTCGCCTGCATCCTCTGATCCTTAACATATCCACGCCGATACAATATCTCGATAATATCAGCCCTAGTCGCCTTCGTCCCCAGATTCTCATCCTCCATCTTACGAAGCAGACTGACATGATTATACCGTGGCAGCGGCTGGCTATACTTCTCCAGGGCTCGTATGGATTCCATGGGCACTTTCCGGCCCTGATCCAGACTTGGCAGCTCCTGCTCCACGTCCTTCACGTAAGGTCGATAATATTCTGTCCAGCCTGGGTCGACTATTCGTGATCCATGAAGGAAGAATCGATAAGAACCATTCTCAAGAATCATTCTTGAGCTTAGCCGAGTGCTCGGTCCGGCGAATGTGGACATGAACCTACGAGAGATGAGATCGAAGATCTTCTCCTCTTGGTAGCCCAACGCCCGGTTCGGAAGTTCTCCCGTCGGATAAATAGCGGGGTGGGCAGGATCATCTTTCCAGCCCTGGTTAGGCCGAAGACTACTCTTCAACAATCTCTTGACAAGCGAGGAATAGTCGTTTCGACGAGATAATCCCTGGAGAATAGTCTCGTATCCAATATCAGGTGGAAGCTTCTGACTGGACGTACGCGGATACGATATCAAAGCGTCGAGATAGAGATGCTCGGCAATACTCAGAGTGCGAGACGGGGTATATCCGAAGTGACGATAGGCTTCTGATTGTAAGGTTGACAAGTCGAAGGGGACTGGCGGATTCTGTCGAGTCTCGCTAGACTCGATCTTGGTAATTTCCAAGATGCTTTTCGTGCAATCGTGCACAATTCGGTCCGCCTCCGCAAACGTCTCCACTTTCTCCTTTTCATATTCGAGCAAGTATGACCTGCCTTCATGCTTGATCGATGCCTCGATCATCCAGAATGGAATCGGAACGTGTCCTCCTATCTCGTCCTCCCTTTCAACCACGAATCTGAGCGTTGGACCTTGGACCCGTCCAGTGCTCAAAGTTGCGTAGCCAGCTCTGTTCTTAACAACCGATTCCGTCAATAGCCGGGACAGATTGATCCCGTAGAGCCAGTCGAGTTCATGCCGGCATTTTCCAGCTTCCGCCAATCCTAGATCGAGACGTGGGGCTAGTTGTTTGTAGGCTTCTCTCAACTCTCTCTCCGTCATGGTACTGAACTTCATCCTCTGCGCGTGAGAGTCTGCACCGGCACAAGCATGTCGTAAGATCTGCCAGCCAATTAACGCTCCTTCAACATCGAAATCACACGCGTTGACAAAACGATCTGCGCCTTTGGCCAACGAACTGATCGCAAGAATCCAGCTCCTTAACCGTGCAGATTTCTTCGGCTCGGCCTCATTCTTGGGCTTCCACTGATAATCCCATACCGGATAAAACCGACGAGGCGGCTTACCCTTCGCGGCTAGCGTGTAGAGGTGCCCAAGAGCGGAGCACACAACTACCTCTCCACTTCTTGTATCGCATTCATAGTAGGGGACGCCGTATAGTTGCTCTTTCGAGGGCTGTCCATTCTCGTCCAGAGCTCTAGCTACTCTCGACGCCGCGTCAGGTTTCTCACAAACAACAAGGGTCCTCACCATTCCTACCTCCAACGGTTCGGGTCATTCTGATAGAACCTGACCAATTCCTTCATACGGTCTCCAGTCTCGGGCAGCTTAATCAATCGGGCGAAAAAAGTACCGAGAGGGACATTGCCGAAGGCCCTGTTCCACGCATCGTAGCCTTCTCTAAGATTCTTAGCAGCGCGAGCGTGCGTGGGACAAAAACTGCTATCCGAGGCGATCTCGAGCTTGCAAATCTCGCATCGTCCAATCTTCCCGTTCATTCTTCTCTTATGAGTAATGGGAGGTTTCATATACGCCTTGGACTCGCAAAGAGGAAAAGCTGGATGTCAGTGTTTGGCCGACAGAAAATTAGTACTCTTAATCGCCGATGGACTGGCTGACCGACCCGTAATCGACTACGACTACAAAACAC
>VBBH01000053.1 GCA_005888695.1 Candidatus Bathyarchaeota archaeon | reverse complement strand
AGCGAATCTGTGCGACTATTCTCCCAACAATTCATTCAAGCAGCTCTAGGGAACACGGAGGAAGCCATTCAAGCGTTGATGCGGGGCCCCGAAACCCATGCGTGGCCATTTCTGATCAAGACGCTTCCAGTCTTCGAGGAACTCCGGAAGGATCCTCGCTTCAAAGAATTCAGTCTGAGGATGGGCATTCCAGCATAGCTCAGTCCCATGCGTAGATCAGATAGATTTGTTAGGCTAATACGGGATTCTAACCTCGTCAAACATGAAAATCGATGAATTTATTCAAATTGAAGAAGAAAGCGGGCAAGCGTAGACTACGGGTGTTATCAGTATGACTTATCGGATGCCGATCAAGCTGACAAATGCTGCTGGATTCAATGTAACGGCGACCATATCTTCTGCTTTAAAGGTTGAAGGCCGTTATTACTGCTTTCCGCGTATCCGCCGCTTACAATTTTTTAGGCGAGAAAGATATGGAGACGGCTATGAGCAAAGGTGGAATCAAGAGGATTCGTGTAGGCATCATCGGCGCCAACCCGGATCGCGGATGGGCGGCGCAGGCACACATTCCTGCTTTGAAGTCGCTCTCGGATGACTTCGAGATCACGGCGCTGTCCACCAGCCGACGCGAATCTGCAGAAGCCGCCAGCAAGCTCTTTGGTGTGCCTATCGCGTTCGACAATCACAAGGACCTAGTGAACAGCGCCGTCGTCGACGTCGTCGCCGTCACCGTGAAAGTGCCGTATCACCTCGAACTGGCGACCGCAGCGCTCGACGCGGGCAAGGCCGTATACTGTGAATGGCCGCTCGGCAACGGCTTGAAAGAGGCGCAGACCTTAGCCGTGCTGGTGAAGAAAAAAGGCGTCCTGGCAGTGGCGGGACTGCAGGCCCGTTCTGCACCGTCGGTGGCTTACGTGCGTGACCTGATCAAGCAAGGGTACGTCGGTGAGGTGCTCTCCACAACATTGATCGGTTCGGGAATGGGCTGGGGGCCAACGGTGGAGCCGTACAATGCCTACCTCAACGAAAAGAAAAACGGCGCGACGATGCTCTCGATCGCGCTCGGCCACTCGGTGGACGCGCTGTGTCACTGCCTCGGCGAAGTGCGAGAGCTCTCGGCCACCATGACAGTGCGCCGAAAGTCCTTCACGATCGCGGGGACCGGCGAAAGCAAGCCCATGAACGCGGATGATCAGGTGTTGGTCAGCGGCCTGCTTGAGGGCGGGGCCGCCCTCTCGATCCACTATCGCGGCGGCGTTTCGCGCGGCACGAACCTGCTCTGGGAGATCAACGGCACCGAGGGCGATCTGCAGCTCACCGCCGCCGGCGGTCAAGCCCAGATCTTCGAGATGACCGTACGCGGCGGTAAGGGCGGGCAGTCCTCGCTCGAGGTCCTGCCCGTGCCGGAGCAGTATCGATGGTCGCCACCGCAAGGTCCGGGTCCTTCCACCAACGTCGCCCAGGCATACGCGCGTTTTGCCCGCGACTATCGCGAGGGAACGCATTTCTGCCCCACGTTCGATGACGCGGTCACGCGCCATCGTATGCTGAACGCGATTGAGACGGCCGCGGCAACTGGTCAGCGTCAAACGCTCGGTTGATCGGGCGAGAAGCGTGCCCGAAGGGCGAGTAGAGAGCAAGCTGCCGAGAGCATGTTCCAGATTACACTAATCGCAGTAATCGCTTACTTAGCCATCGGATGATGGTGGTGGGAGCGTGAATTTGGCCGAATAGTTTTCAAGACTGCGTGAAGTAATGCAAGCGTACTGCGAGGCATGTCTTGCATAGAGGTGTATCGCGATAGACCAATTGTGGAAACATGGACGAGCTAAGATCTCGACCATGGTAGTTCTCGGGACACTCTTACTAGGACTAGTCCTTCTCGGTATACGTCCAGTACCTGTCCATGCTGCGACCTCCTTCACGTTCACCGCAGCGGGGGATTATGGTAGTCTCCTAACCGGAACTCGTGGTGCGCAAGTTCTAGCAAAGATACGGACGCTCAGCTCTGATTTCCATCTTGCACTTGGCGACCTACGATATAACACGATGAGCGCGACGACATGGTGCCAGACGTTCAAAGCCTCATTCAACAATGTCGTCCTAATTGGGGGAAACCATGACGACGGTGATACTGACTCGGGACCGATGAACACGTTCGACTATGCATGTCCTTTCTCAGTTTTGGCCGTGCCATTGATCTCAGGGTCGCATCAAGGCAATATTGACCCGAGTGGAAAGACTGCCTATGGATACGATTATGCTTTCGAATATCCGGCGACGAATCCCATTGCAAAGTTCATCATGGTGGATCCTCTCCTCAAATACTACTGTTGTGGATTTCCTGTTCCGACATCATACGCGTACTCAGTAGGCTCGGCAGAGTATAACTGGGTCTCGTCCCAGATCGATAATGCCAAGTCACGTGGACTGTGGACAATAGTCGGGGAACATTACAACGCCTTCGACAACAACGGGCAACAGGGTTACTCGACTAGCCAGGACCTCATCAACCTCCTTTACGCTAAGAGAGTGGATCTCTTTCTCACCGGGCACGAGCACAACTACCAACGTACCGTCCAACTGAAAGATTGCATCAACAAAAACATCACAAGTTGCGCTATTGCAAACCCCGCGGTGGCGGGACCGTACACAAGAGGTGCCGGCACGGTTTACTCCATCATCGGCACAGGAGGTGAAGATCAATTTGCCTGCTGTCCTGTGGTCAACTCTCCTTGGGCCGCGGGTGCCTACGGATCGTTCGGCGTCGTCAAGTTCGTCGTAACCGACACCTCCATCACCGGATCCTTCCAAGCCGCGATTGGATCCTACACGGATTCCTTCTCTGTAGCAAATGCTCTAGCGGGTAACTTTGCAATGTCACCCTCATCACCAGTGGTGAATCAGTCTGTGACTTTCAACGGTTCGACCAGCGGGGGAACAGCCCCCTATTCGTTCTCATGGAGCTTTGGGGACGGTGGGGCTGGGACGGGCCAGACAATAACTCATACGTACACGATGGCTCAAGAGTTCAACGTGACTTTAACCATTACAGACACATCTAACCCCCACCAGACAGCTACGAAAACAAGGCTGGTCATTGTAACGTCGCCACCATTCGACTATGTTCTATCAAACGCTGGTGGAATCATCGTACAGCAGGGAGGATCGGGAAGGAGCACTATCACGGCCACGTTGAATAGTGGTACTTCTGAGCCTGTAACACTATCCTGTATCAGGTCCAGTCTGCCGGCAGGTGCTTCCTGCCTTTTCAATCCGGATTCGCTGACGCCCACAGGCTCAAGCATACTGACTATCTCCTCAACTCCCTTGACGCCGATAGGTTCCTACGTGGTACAGGTCACAGGTAGTCCCTTGGGGAGCAAAACTACTCCGACTGCTTTCATACTCATTATGCAAGGCCCGCCCCCAGATTTTACCATCTCAGCTGCTTCACCAGTCAGTTTCGTCTCAGGCTGGACAGGCACTTCGACGATCATCCTTACACCCCTAAACGATTTCCATACGAGGATAGACTTGGCTGCGACCGTCGATCCGTCGACCGGATTGACAGTCTCCTTCAACCCAAGCAGCCTATACGGTAACACTCCATCTACGGCGACGTTTAGCTCCCGCACGCAAGGGACCTACATTGTGACTATAGCTGGAACCAGTGGGTCCTTGATCCATACGACCAATGTTGTAGTTACAGTAGCCGCTCCAGACACTCCCGACTTTACAATCGCAACCAGTGTCACCTCACTAACAATAACCGCAGACGGTCCTGGAACAGCGACAATTACCGTGGTTCCAAAATACGGCTTTGACAACATAGTAGAACTGACCACAACAGCTTTACCGACAGGTCCCGCGGTCATGCTCAGCAGAACGAGCATAAGCGGCTCAGGCTCCGCAACGGTAACTACTAACATCGGCCCCGATACCGTATCAGGCACATACACCGTTACTATACTTGGGAAAAGTGGGAACCTGTCTCACAAAGCTCAGATAATGGTCGTTGTTAACCGTGCCACGTTACAGACACAGCTACCCAACACAGACTCTGGTAATACAAACAGGATGATCCCGGGACTCGTGTTGTCGACAGTATTCTATCCGATAATGAGCGCGGCTGTAGTCGTCGTGATTGGTCTTCTTGTCACCACCCTTGTCG
>VBBH01000052.1 GCA_005888695.1 Candidatus Bathyarchaeota archaeon | reverse complement strand
ATATTGTTTGGCAACGAACTTTTCCGAATCTGCCTCTACTAGAAAGACGTCGTTGACAAGACTGCCTATGCGTTGCACTGAGACTCGGCCGCCGGGGTGGGCTTCACGGGCAAGTTTGATGATGGAGCGATAGGCTTCGGGCAATGATTTGATACTCTCTGTGCGGTTCTGTTAACCTCGATTCCCGGGGTGTGGGACCAAGTGCCCTAAATGATTGTGTTTCCTAGCCTTTGACTTGACGGGAAGAGCCTGTTTTGACAGCACCGGTTCCAATTCTTCATCCACACAACAAGCGGAACCTTCTGTTCTGTATTGTCGGGATGTGGCTATTGTTCTCTATTGGGGCAGGTACTGTGTTGTCTATCGCGCCAAAGAATTTCCTTTCTGACGCAGTTCCGAGGCTTCCATTGTCATTGGAGTTGGGGATGGGTTTGATGCTATTCGTCGCTCCGTTGGCGGTATTGGTCGGGTTCATGTACATGTATTTCTTCGGTGGGATACTCTCGACCAGGGCGATGAAGCTCTACTTGTTTGTCATGCGGGGTCGTCATGTTGTGACCCCTCGAAAATCAGAGTATGCGGACTTGTCGGTCAGGAAGGGGTTGCATTTGAAGCTGAAGCGACAGTTCGTCTATTTCTTCTTCATACTCTGCGTCGTCGTCTCATTCGCAACATACTTAGCGAAACGTAGAGCGTTACCACTAGTGGCAACGTTCACTCGGACATCCGATATTGCAACTATCATCAGCCAAGATTTTGTAACATTGACAATGGCTTCCTCATTGATGCTTCCGATTTTGACATTGGCATTGCCCTATTTTGGTGGATTGAGAGTGAGGAGCATAGATACTGGAAAGTTCCATACTACGTTGATCGAGGGAGTCATCAGTGCCAGCGGTGGCTTCTCCTTGTTGTACACGTTGCTGGAGAGACCAGCGTTCTACATCTGGGAATTCTATGTTCTGCTATTGATGGGCGTCTGCTGGTGCTTCGCCCTGGGATGCAATCTTGCGGCTGAGCCTGCGAACCGGAGGATTGAGAGGACTATACTTGGATTGAATCCGAAGCCGGGGTCTAGATTGGTTTCTTCGAGGATTATGCTCGAAGACTTCGCTGGACACCTCATCGAAGTATGAGCTGGCTCACGGCCTGGGATTTCTGGCAGGCCTTAGGGAGTAAGGGTGATTTGGGGTTGGTGCGAAAGTATTCGATAAGTCTCTTTCACGTCTCAAACTCTTACAATCTACCCCCCCTTTTTTACAACTTTATTTTCTCAGGCGCCTCATTTTGGAAGAGATCCGCCGCTAATCCTTCATTATGATAGGAATAGCATTTTGCGGAAATGGGTTTATTCATTTAAACATAGCGGAAATTCATGAGGACGACATCAGGGGCCAGAAATGTGAGCTCCAATTGGCAAATAGGCTACGAAATGAGCGAATTTGCGGATGGACTAGTACCGAGCTATGAAAATAATTAAAAGGCTTTCGGGGAGCGTCCCAAGAGGAAGGGTCCTTCAGGGAATTACTGATCAGAAAGGAACCTGAGGAGGCCGCCTTTGAAACTAGCTTCCACCATTCCACCGACGAACAAGCGCTTCAAGATTCCAGGCACGTTGGTATCCAGAGTCGTCGGTGGCAGGATCAGCGAGGTCCGCGTTTGTTTTGACATCATGCGACTCATGGGTCAACTCGGTCTAGGGCCATAGCCCCAAAATTCCGATCAGAATTTTTTTCCCTCTGTAAGGGGTGAAATCGAAAGAGTTAATATGACATATGTTATACCCGCTGACTTGAATAAAATGAGCTACGCAAAACCAGAAACTCTTGTTGACACAAATTGGGTCGAGCAACACCTCAACGACCCCAAAGTAAGGATCGTCGAAGTCGACTATGACCCCACAGTAAACTACCAACTTGGACACGCGCCGGGCGCCGTCCTATGGGACTGGCGCAAGGACCTGAACCATCCAGTACAACGCGACATTCTATCTCGTGAACAATTAGAAGAGCTACTCGGAAAGTCGGGAATTTCGAAGGACACAAAGATCGTACTCTATGGCGACTTCAACAATTGGTTCGCCGCGTACGCCTTCTGGGACCTCCAATACTACGGAGTGCACAATGTCGTCTTCATGAACGGTGGACGAAAGAAATGGATCGATGAAGACAAGCCATTAACCAAGGACATTCCCAGCAATCAGCCAACTAGATACGGAGTACCACAGCCAGACGAGAAGCTACGAGTGTACTTCAGAGACGTTTTCGACACCTATCGGAAACCAGGCTCTGTGCTTGTCGACGTTCGAAGCCCCAAGGAATTCACCGGAGAGATCACAGCACCGCCAGAATATCCGAATGAACATGCACAACGCGGCGGACACATTCCTGGAGCCGTGAATATTCCATGGTCACAAGCGGTACGCGAAGACGGCACGTTCAAGGAAGTCGCGGACCTAAGGAAGTTGTACGAAGCACAAGGCGTCACTCGAGACAAGGACATCATAACGTACTGCCGAATTGGCGAACGATCCTCGTTCACCTGGTTCGTGCTGCGATACCTTCTCGGCTACGACAGGGTCAGGAACTATGACGGCTCCTGGACTGAATGGGGCAATCTCGTCCGAAATCCGATCGAGAAACCGATCGCTGCAGCTCGCCAAGTAGTACCACCTGTAGTCAGCTAAGGCTACGACTTCCGCCGACCTCGTCCATCCTCTTCCCTTTCTTTTTCCTTTCCGGTTTTCCTCACGATAAAATGGAATATGTCGCCTTCCTTTCTCCATTCCACCAGCTTGTGTCCCGTCCTGTCTGACCATGCTACCATTTCCACATAGGCGGTTGGATCATCTGAAACAATGTGGACTACATCGCCCACTGCGACTTCGTCGATCAGCTCGTTGAGACGTACGAGTACTGCAGTGCATTCGGAACCGATCTCGTACATTTCATGATCCGGGAACATTTTGAAGCATCGAACATGAAACTCGGCGATTCTCTGTTTCAGCAATGAACCAATCTTTTCAACGCCAAATAATTCTGGTTTCTCAGATTCCAAGTTGGACAATTTGAGACGAACGACCCAACCCTCGTCATAGGCCGAATTGTTCAGAATCTTCGGAGCCGTCCATATCTTAGAATTGATCTCTATGATTGTGCCCGAAAGCGGTGAGGGTATTGGACCAACCATTCTATGACTCTCGATTGTCCCGAGACTTTTGCCTCTGGAAACAATTGTCCCTACGGGTTTCGTCCTAACTGAGGAAAGTTTTCCCGCGATCCCTGCCATTAAGGAGGTTAGTCCGATCGTTGCCTTCGAGGTATCGGGATCGATCCTGATCCAAATGTTCCCATCGTAGTCGTAAAACAGATCATCGGGGAACTCGCAATGGTCGACGATCAGAAATGCTTCCACTCCTTCGCTTCAACAAGCGAATAGTCGTGGAAAATCAAGGAGGTCCAATCGGCTTTCCCTCTTGATCGACGGACTTTACGGGTATCATAGGGCCCGTTTTCAAATTCATCTTCCAAGACTCCGCATATATCGAGAGCCTTGAACCCAGCCGAGTGATCAATAGACCACCGAGCAAGCCTCCGACTACTGTCGGAATCGCGACGACCAATAAGACCGAGAGATCTGAACCAATTATTCCAATAGTATAGCGTGCGTCGATGAATGCGGCAAATGGACCGACGAGAGCCGAGAATAATACAAGGGTCCTCTTCCGGATAAAATTCCTGACACCAACATCGAGCAGGAATATCGGGATCAGGGCAAGCAGGTAAACAGGAATTAGGCTTGCGAGCGATGACCCCGTTTGAGGGCTTGGGTCTCGGAGGTAGAAGCTACCCGGCGGATTCAAGAAGGCCATTGCATAGACCATGAAACCAATGGCGAGAACAGCATAAACCGCGACAAGAATAGCGGCCGTGAGCGTAGCCAGCCCAGGCCGACGAAACAACTTCTTAGAAGTCCAGAAAAAGAACGTCCCTGTCGCAGAAAAGAGTCCAAATGAGACGAGTTCAGAAACTAGGCGGAACTGGCTCACAAACTCGCAGCGTGTGAAGCTCCGGAATACTTCGATACCACAAATGCCGAATGTGTAAGCCATTCCTGACAGATCAGTTATCCAGTAGCCGAAGAAGTTGAATTGTCCCCACATTGACGCGAGTCCCAACACGACCAAAGCGTTCAAAAGCCAAGGCCGAGAAGTAATTTGTTGACCGGTACGCTGGGCCTGTAACAGACGGATCGCACCGAGAGTCATCCCGACTCCGCCTAACACAACGCCCACGATGAGGATAGAGTGTGCTGGCGTAAAGAGGAACGGATCAAAGCCTCTGTAGGTATGCCAGACGAGAT
>VBBH01000082.1 GCA_005888695.1 Candidatus Bathyarchaeota archaeon | reverse complement strand
GGTTGGAGATAGCGGAGAGGACGGAGGCGGTTATGTGGGAGAAGCGGAAGATCAAACCGAATATCGAATTCTATGCGGGGGTGGTTCTCAAGGCGTTAGGAGTGCCGAATGATGTTATGCCTGCGATTTTCGCATGTAACAGAATTGCGGGATGGGTGGCGCATTACTTTGAGCAGTATGCGGATAATCGGATTATCCGTCCTGTGTCAGAGTATGTTGGTCCAGTGGAGCAGCCGTATGTTCCGATAGACCAACGAAATTAGTCGCAGAAGCAAACAGGCGATACTTACTATCTTTGTGGTTCTCGAACAACTCGCTTGCCAATTATTGATGACGTGAGTGTGGTTATCAGAACTGCAAACCCTGCTACGGGGTAGAGTTGAGGGGGAACCAGTCCTGAGTCAACGCCCGCCTTTGCTAGGACCAGAGAGAATTCTCCTCTTGGAATCAGTATCGAGCCGACAAGGAGGGGGGGTTCGATCTTGGCAAACTTTGCCCCCAAGTAACCTCCCCCGAATTTTCCAACTACGGCCCCAGCCATTACTATAGTTAGTGGCAGGCCCAATGCAAGGACTGAAGATGGATTGACCAGTGTGCCCATGGACAGGAAGAAGAAAACGATGAACGCTTCCTTAAGCGGCAAAATCTTGTCCCTGACATAGCGAGAGTGTTTCATGGGAAGAAAGAATCCGACGAGTAAGGCGCCGATTCCGGGAGAGAAGCCTAGGTATTCTGATAGAACGCCGAAGAGGAAGCCGAACGAAAGAGCTAGGAGAAACGAGACCTCACCGATCTCAAGTTCATACTGGCTTACGAGGTTGATCAATTTGGGACCAAGGTATCTGCCGAAGACAAAAGCGGCACCGAAAAGGAGGATCGCTTTTCCACCTATGACGGCGAGGCTTGATGCTTGGAACTGGCCCGCTCCTGCGAGTTCCGGGGTTAGGAAAAGTAGGAAGACGGCGATCAAGTCCTCTAATACTAGGACCATCATGATTGTTGATGTCACGCCCTCTTGATGCTCCGGTGATCTTTCGGTCAGAAGTTTCGCGACAATGGCTGTACTGCTGAGACTGAGAACCGAAGCAAGAAAGAGGGCCTCTCCTAGGGACCACCCTATGGTCAAGGCAGACAGGACACCGACTAGGAAAGTTACTAGAAACTCGAACGACGTAAGTATTACGACCCGAAGCCCCAACTTGCCGAATTTGCGCGGGTCCATTTCAAGTCCTATCACAAACAAGAGCAGGATTATTCCGAGGTTGGCCAGAAAATCGATAGATGTCGTGTCTCGGATCAAGCCTAGCGGGTAAGGGGCGTAAGGCCCGACTAACATTCCGGCTACGAGTTGGCCGGCGATCATTGGTAGGCCGAGCTTGTAGAAGAGGACGCTGAACAGGAGAGCGGCGGCGACGGCGATTCCTAGGTCGAGGAGGAAGCTCGCAGTCACAGGAGGCCTGCGAGGCCTATAGTTAGATTACAGCTAAAGCATTTTCCAACAGTATTGGTTATGTGATCTTCTCGGATCGGGTTCAGACAAGGAGCCAGCATTCCAGCTGTCGTCACCATCTTAGAGGTACGTTGTTACAACTTTGATAGTCGAAACAGGGAAGGCCTGGAAGCTTTGTCAGGTCTACAGCTTGATTGAGTAGATCCTCGTTAGGCGGGGACGGACCCCAATACCAGAACGGCACAGAGTAGACGTTCGTACCGTTGAGGTGATACGCATTGACGATCCTCGTACCCATGCTAATCAGGAGATTAGATAGGACAAGTCTCTGGGGACTTGTCAGACTCAGGACATAACTTAGATTCTGCAGACTCAGGAGGGTAGAGCTGATGCGGGAAAGTTGGTTGAAATGTTGAGTGTCCACTCGATACAGGTTGTACATTGTTGTACTCGCATGGTGGAGGTCGCTATCTGCCAGAAACCGTAGGGCTTGGTCGGATGCCAAGCTCTGATTCGTGATCGGTGTATAGGCATCATTAATTTGGCTGAAGAAAGTCTCCGACAGGGAGGCTTGGATGCTCCAGCGATTATGGGACACCGCCCGTTCAACTGTCCAATAAACCAACACCGGTTCTGCAACCAGTAGAATGATTAGAACCCAGATGAGAAATCGGGTTGAGCGGATCCTTCTCCTCCATTGACGACGATTGCCTGGGAGGTTGGACTGTGAGAGCTGGACAGGATCAATCTGCTTCTCGGCCAGAACGATTCGACCTCTTCGGTCTAGTCGCGTTTAGCCGGGACCCACTGTTCGTTCTTCCAGTTCCAGGTCAAGTGCTGATTGGGATCTGTCGCCTCGACCTTCGGCTTCTTGTCTCCGATCGTGTCTAGTACGAAGGCCGAGCCACAGGATGTGCATTCGGCGAGGAGTCTCATTTCTGAGAGCTGGGTTATTTGGAAGTCTAGTTTCTGGCACTTTGCACAAGTGAACATGGGTTGTCTTAGCCGATTTGTTCGTTCAATACTGGTTTATCAGCTTGACTCGCGGGAGAGTCCTCTTTGCTACTGTTCGTCTGAATTGATTATAAGGCGATGATTCCCGTGCTCGGCCACTAATGGGCCGGTAGTCGAGCCAGGACTAAGACGGCGGCCTGCGGAGCCGCAAATCGTGGGTTCGAATCCCACCCGGCCCGCTTTTGCTCCTTTCGGTCGCAAATCTGGCGATTTGGACCGTTCCAGGACAATCCTATGAATTGGCAGAGTTTGGACGCCGTCTTTTCCAAATCCTTCGCCCTCAACACTCACAGAGACTATCGATAATACACCCCACATTTTTCGGGCTTTTTGCCGACGAGCTTATTCGCGAAATACTATACCGTCCGAATTACTAAAAGGAAATCGAGAAGGCGCCGGCGACATAGCCAGAACTCCGGAAAAATCATCAACTAGCCAAATCACGAAGTATTCCCGACAATTCCGAGGAAAGTGAGTTGTTCTCTGGGAGAGTCAAACACAATAAGCAGGCTTTCGCATCGTTTCGAATACGTAGAAAAGTTGCCAAAGACCGAAAATCAGTCGGATCTCCGACTCGTTAGGATAGGCGTTGCAGTCGCAAGATCTCCTGCATTGCGGATCTACTATTGCAATCGTGAAAGTATTGGATTGGCGTTCAGATATATCGGGGTTCCAAGTCCTCAAGCGGTGTGGGCTGAAATGCGAGCCATCGAGGGAATTGACGGTTTCGTACGACTACTGGAATTTCTCCAGAACGCAAATCTCTTGCTTCCAATCTTCGATTATACAATCAACGAAATGATCGGCAATCCCAGGCATAGTCGTATGATAACTAACGCCGTGGACGAGTTTTCGGTCTTCATCAGGGAGCTATCCGCGGCAGGGTTCGAGTATGATACCGGGAGAAAGCGGCTCATTGCGACTGTTGGACACGAAACGGAGTCTCAGCAAATCATAAGTCGGCTTGACAGTATGCTATCCAAGTTAGATCCGAAACTGGTCGAGACTCATAAGGGGGCTTGGGACGCCTTGCAATCCAATAGTCGAGACCAAAGTAGACAGACAATCGCGTCAGCAAGAGAGTTGTTGAATGATGTCATTACCAGACTCGGGTCTGGAGCTACGAGAAAGGAGAAGATAAGATCCGTCATGAAATCGGAATCAAGGACTGAAGTTATGGAAGCTTTCGCGAATCTCGTTGATGCTCTCTATGGCTTTGCCTCAGGAGAATACCACACAGAAAGTAACTATGATGATGCCTTGTTTGTTCTCACAACTACGGAACAAACGCTTTTTCATCTACTAAATGCGGCGGGATTCTAAGCTTCTCGAATGCGTTCAGTGGCTTCTCGAATGTTGCCAGTGGCGAGGATAGATTTTCTTCCCATACATATCCAAAATCAAGTACCATCGCGCCGGCCACGGAATCTTGCGCCTTACAGTGTAAGCGCGGTCGTCTCTGCCACCATCGATGGACTTGAACTTTCGGCGTTCACCCTTCCTGAGGAGGATCATGTTGTTCTCGTCTGCGATGTCCCAATCGAAAGGTTGGTTTTCGATCTCCGCCAAGTGGCCTTTCACCCTCTGCCCTTGTTTGACGTTTAGAAGGATACCATTTTCGACTACCTGGTTCGCAATAGTCCAGAGAAACAGCGCCGCAATAACGGCGATGAGTATGGTCAGAGGATATCCGAACAAACTGACAAGAGTTGCAAAAAGAACAATGGGACCAAGGAGAGTAGGCAGTGACTTGACGACGAAACGAGTCCGCTTGTCTCGAAGCCAGCCTAAAGCCAATGTCCGCCTAAGATAGTATGTCGTTGATTATACGATTTACGATAGCGATCTCCCTCGGACATAAGACCAACCAATATGTATGTCCACACTGTTAGGACTAGTCCGTCGGTAAGGATTGAATACTACAACGAACAGACAGACTGAAACCAGCTAGGGTGAGGCCGAAAAAACTAGTGTTAAACAACCACCGACAATCGACCAAAAGTACGCACTAGGTTTCCCCTGTTCCATATGGACAAAGAAATTGTGATTTTGTTATAAGTATTAACGCAGGCCCAGACAAGCACGACGGTTCGAATACTGGCGAAATGTGGGGTACTCGCTGCTCAACAAACTGACCGTTTATGAGCTTTCCGACCTATGATCGACGGGTTCTTATCCGCAAAGCTCTGACCGATGCCCCGGCAATGAGCGATTCAGACAAGCCTCTTCAAGACATGGAAGAGGGGGCTGACGACATGACAAAGTATAGCAAGTTGTTCCTGGAATTTCTCAAGAAAGAGGTCTTTCAAGATCGAAAGAGCATCACGGTCGAGGAGGCCGTGACGCTAGTGGCGGCTCTTATGGATCTGTCTGTAAGTCTCCTCTCAAAATTCCGCAACGAACCAATTGACTCGACTAAAGCAACAGAAATAGGCCGAGACGCTTTCATGCAGATGGTCGACAGGCTGGGTTTTAACAATGGCCAAGTACGAAAGTCAACCATCTACACCTAACGTTCGCATTGCATTGCGACTTTCACTCGAGTAGCACAAAGGCAGAGGCTAGATGGTAAGGGATTGGTTTTTGTCAAATCACGTAGCCATCCTGTGAAAGCCATCTTCATACTCTGCGCTGTCGTACTAATATCGGGCTCTGCAATATTGCCGTCTGTCCACACGCTTTCCCCGGTGACACCGGTCCTTACCGGTCTCAATTTTCCCGTCTCGCTAAGGTTTTCACCTGACGGCCGCATCTTCTTCAACGAAAAAAATACTGGGAACATTCGCATTATTCTCCAGAACGGAACCCTCCTACCCACTCCTTTCGCATCCGTCTCGCCGATCTTCAACGGAGGAGAAGCCGGACTCCTGGGAATAGCCCTAGATCCCAACTTTGCCTCCAACGGGTACGTCTATGTCTACTTCAACTATCGTGACAGTCGATCCTACACTCACGGGCACATTCGTCGCTACACAGCCATGGGTAATGTTGGCACTAGTCCCATTGACATCTTCGATGTCACCAGCT
>VBBH01000081.1:1408-6160 GCA_005888695.1 Candidatus Bathyarchaeota archaeon | reverse complement strand
GTCGCTTCGTCTTTCGGTCATTATTCTCTACAGTCTAGCCGGTATCATCGGGAGGTCAAAAGAAACGAGAGGGGGAAGGTGATGGGTTCGGTTATGGGAGGGTTACGAATTGGGCGAGGAATGTTCGGGAGTCGGGTATGTCTACCCGGTGGGAGAATGCTGATCCTTTGCAGTTCAGGTTTAGGACGAACGAGTTTACCGACGTTATGACCTCTTGTCCTTGTGCATTGACTGATAGTACAGGTCCTCCTGAGTCGCCGAAGCAGGTTCCACCTGGACCGTTTCCTTGTCCGGGATCGCTGGAGTATTGCATGTTGTAGCCGTCTGTCAGGACGCTTCGTAGGTTGACGAGACTTACGGTTCCGACGAATCGTTCGCGCAATCCTGACACTACGGGCTTTACGGATTGCAGTCCGTAACCGACTACAGTGAACTGGGTGTTCTGTGTGCCGCGCCTAGTCGCTAGAGCGTCCAGGTATCCTTGGGTTGCGAGTTGTCCGATGCCTTGGCTTGTTATTCCTTTCTTGAACACTACGACGCCGACATCATGAGTGTTCGGTACTGTCAAGTATCCTGTCCATTGTGGATGTGCGATTGGTTTGCCCCAATAGCCGCCTGCGCAGGGGTAGTCTGTGAAGGTGTTGCTGTTGCATGATACTCCCGGGGACCATAACGGGTCGACCGCGACTGGACCGGAGCTGAACCATACTTGGGCGAAAGATGGACCGTAGCCTAGACCAGGATCGATGCCTGCACAGTGTCCTGCTGTGAGCAGTACTGTAGACGAGATTAGTGATCCTGTGCATCGCCAGAGTGGGACCTTGCCTGAATCGTAGAAGACGACCAGTCCAATGTATGGGTGACCGTTTCCGTCCGGGCTGCCATACTGGACCGCGTAGAGTGGTGTGACTGCTAGTACGATGAAGATCGAGAGCGTTGCGATGATCGGGATTTTTGCATGCATAGAAATTCTTCAAGGGATAAGGAGGAGTTCTCGAATATAAGGTATAGAGGGTCAGATAGGTTTGAATCGAATCGTTTTCAGCCAGCCCCAACGTCATAAATACAGAGCAAGCGCACTGGGGACAAGGTCAGGCAAGTAATGGTCGATGTATTGTTCATAGTACTCCTCGTACTCCATGTCGGATCGATTGTCGCCTGGATGGGTGGAGGCGCACTCTTCCTTTCCGTCATCTCTCCCTCCCTGAGTAAAATGTCGCCTTCTTCGAGAAGCGAGTTCGTCAAGCTGACTCTTCCAAGGTACTTCAGATTCATCACAGGATCCTCTATCATAGCGATTGTAGTCGGGCTGATCTTATACGGCTACATAACCCAAGTCGAATCCTCCCTTGCTCCGAGCAGCTCGGGCCTTGTCTCTCTCCAAATCGGCTCCGTACTAGGGGTGATAGCGCTAATTTTCGTGCTTGGTGTCGCAATGCCTGCCGGCCGAAAACTGGTCGTGCTGACAAGCCAAGTGACCAGTCCTAACGAGAATATTGTCAAGCAAATTGAAAGCCTCCAACGCCGGCTAACGATGGGAGCGCGCTTGGGAATAGCCCTACTTGGATTGACACTGATCCTGATGATTTTAGGAGCCGAGATTTAGCATTCAAGGAAGAAGCTCGGATAATGCTTTGGTGGTTGAACTGAACGTAGGCGAGAAAATTAAGCTGTGAGAGCTTTACGGACTGCTTCGTATCTCGGCGATTCTCTTCCAGCTTGGCCATTTCTTCTCGATCAAATAGTCGAGTGAGTATTTGCTCGGGCCCTTTGTCGCGTTGATAATTAATAGGAAGATGAAGACGAAGGCGTAGATTATTCCGGTTCCGATGTCTGTTGAACTGGGACCGTAGGGTCCTCCGAAGCCTTCGGGGACCGACCATAATAGTAGACTGAAGAGGATGCCTATAGTATAGGCGAGTTTTCTGAGGAAGCCGAAGATTAAACAGAATGCCAATCCTAGTTCTATGGTCGCGACGGAATAGAAGAATAGTGTAGTGTTGCTGGATGTTATGGAGGCCCAGAAGCTAAACCATCCTTGCAGCCAGGCTGGCTGATTAGACGGTGCGGAGGATATGAATGACTGAAAAGTGTCGGCAAAGCCAGGTTGTAGTTTGAAGGCACCATCGATGGCCCAGACTATTCCGAAGATTACTCTCATTACTGTCTTGAGAGTGTCGACGTTGCGTGCGAACCAGTTGTCGAGGCTTGACTGCAGAGCAGTTATAGGGCGTGCCTTAGAACCAAGACGGGATTCGCCGGACTCCTTCAAAGAGTACCGCTCCCAACAGGAATATTGAATGATCGGTCTAGAAAAGCCTTCTTCGATTGCGACGTTGACGTGCGGGCGAGTACGTGCGTCTGCATCATTCTGCATTTGGAGATTTACAAGCCCGGTATTTGGAAGAGGCTCGGGGTCCAGTTGAAGAATAGGTGGTAGATTGAGGAGGGGAGGATGTTCTGTGTCCTGATCACTATGTATCCGAAGGCGAGACCGAGGGGAAACTGGACGAGTAAAGATACTCCGAGCGCCTCTATTGTTCCTCCGTAGAGACGATAATTGGCTGGTAGGTGCCAGAGTGAGAAGGCGACCGAAGCGGCTAGCCAGCCGTACAGCTTACCTGAGCGAGCGATGAGCCTCGTCTGGATGTAACCTCTCCAAACGATCTCCTCCGAAAAGCCGCCAAGAAGGAAAACGATCAACCCATAAAGAGAAGAGACATTGAGACTCGCAAATCTTGCTCCCGCGATCGGCGCAACCAAAACGAGTAAGATGAAGAAACCCGCGCTCGGAAAAACACCTACACCAATCATCTTCCAGACATTTTCCCTCCGAATCCCTAAGCTGACAAGAGCTTGTCGGGTCGACCATGCCAGGATAATCAGAGGAGGCAAAATGACGATTCCCGATCGAAACAGCTCATCCAAAACATCGGTTGCCTGGAAAGAAACTCCGATCGCAGAAGCCGATGTTGGCTCAACGAAATAACGATATGTGGCGATAGTAGCTAGCTCAACGAATATGAGTAAGACCGCGAAAGATGTTTGCCGACGAACATCGCCAATGGATATTGTTGGAGCTCTTAGTTTAAGGAGACGAGACGCAGCATAGGTTATCGATACTCCAATAAGAGCAGCGATCAGAGAGCCTGCCACTGCTAATGGCATTGGAAAGGCCAAGTGTGCTAACCGCTTAGGGGATTATCTGCCAGTTGTTCTTGGGATAAGACTTTAGAAAACGGCAAGGACAAGAATAGACGAACTAAGACCTTGGTGAAATTGAGAAGGTACAGCCCGGAGATGTCGATCACGGTTATTGGGGATATGGCTTAAACATCGGCTTCAGGCCCGGGTTTTGATGGACAAGGTTTGAAGGCGGTTCGGTTTCATGAGCCGGGTGGACTGGAGAAGTTACGGTATGAGGATGCTCCGGACCCGGTTATCGGGGACACTGAGGTTCTTGTTCGTGTTCGAGCCTGTGCATTGAATCACCTGGACATATGGTCTAGATCAGGATCTCGAGGGGGCGATAATGTTCCGTTGCCTCACATTTCCGGCTGTGATATTGCTGGAGAGGTTGTGAAGCGTGGCAAGTCGGCGAAGAGCTTGACGAGTGATGAGAAGGTGATTGTGGCGCCTGGTATTAGTTGCGGATTGTGCAGGTATTGTCGTTCGGGCTGGGACAGCCTGTGTCCCGAGTTCAAAATAGTTGGATATCAGACGCAGGGTGGGTATGCTGAGTATGTTGCGGTCCCGTCCGGAAATCTATTGCCTATTCCAGATAAATTGAGTTTTGAAGAGGCGGCATCTGTCCCACTTGTCTTCTTGACGGCGTGGCATATGCTCCGTACTAGGGTGGCTTTGAAGGCGGGTGAGAATGTGTTGGTCTGGGGAGCAGGTAGTGGGGTTGGAGTGGCCGCGATCCAAGTGGCGAAGCTGTTGGGCGCATCGGCTGTGATCTCGACGGTTGGTGAGGAGGAGAAGAAGGAGAAGGCGTTGAAGTTGGGATCGGATCATGTGTTGAATCATCACAAGGAGGATGTTCCTGCTGAGGTGAAACGGTTGACTGATGGACGGAAGGTGGATGTGGTGTTTGATCATGTTGGGACGGCTACGTGGGATCGGAGTATGCGTTGTTTGGCGCCTGGTGGACGATTGGTGAATTGTGGAGTTACTAGTGGTGGGAAGGCGGAGGTGGATATACGGTACGTGTTCACACGACAATTCTCATTACTGGGATCATACATGGGAGGATTCGCAGAACTACAAGAAGTACTACAATTCTTCGAAAATGATAGATTGAAACCTGTTGTCGACTCAGTATTTCCGCTGAAAGATGCGGCCAAGGCCCAAGAACGAATGGAGAAAAGTGAACAATTTGGAAAAATTGTCTTGAAAGTCTAGGAAAGAAGTCGATCGAATTCTCAAACATAGTCGCGCTCAGGGAAAGTACGCCTTGTACGCTTCCTCACGTCGTTTGATGAAAAACTCGGCCCAAGTGGTTGCCTCTACGAGAACTTCGCGTAAGTTGTTGTCATCGTAACTAAATGTCTTTATGAAGTTCAGGTCGACAAGTTCAGCGTCGCCAATCATCCAAGTTGATCCGTGGCCCTTCTTTCTCAAGAGAATGAGTACTACGCGATTAGTCTTGCAGTAGTCGAACTCTACAATGTGGCCACTTGCCGTACTATCCTCCATCACGCAGAACTTGGACATCAGAGTCAGGAGTTTCACTTTTTCCTCGGGAGTCTG
>VBBH01000081.1:0-1388 GCA_005888695.1 Candidatus Bathyarchaeota archaeon | reverse complement strand
CTTTTGTGGCGACGGAGCCATGTCAGGCGATTACTAGAAATTTGAGATAATCATCGAAATCCTTAGCCGCATTTTTCTCTGCGTTTAACAAGCTGAAGAATTCGTCTCGATCCGGATAGAGTTCAGCGTACCTAACAAATTTTGACCTTATTCTGCCGTCGCGATAAACTCGTTGGACGTATAGATTGAAGAAAGTATATCGGCCCTGATTCGCGATCATCTCCTTGGTATTCCACGCAAAGAGATGTTCGTTGTCCGTCCGCAAGAGAACGATCCCTGCCATAGATCCCATCAGTTTGATGGTTCGCATTGGCTCGCCGGGCAAACCACTCTTTATTGGCTTAAGCTGCAAAGCTCCTATGTCTACCGGAACCATGGGATCCGTCGGGGGAAAAATCAAGTCATCGAATGAGAGAGGGCTCATTCGAAAATCGATTTTTGGCCTTGAGGCGATGCCGATGTAGTCGATAGCAACCCCGGTCCTGGAAGTCAGAAATATTCTAACTTCTTGTTTTGCCATGACATGATCCGGCAGAATGGATCTGGTTTCAGTCGGCATCTTCGAACTCAAAGCGTTCAATACCTCGAGATACCTTCGAACATACTTTTCGATTCTTACTGGTTTTACCAAATCGGGGGCCCGTGCTACTTTTCTCGCGAATGCATAACAGTCTTAGCTTGCTAAGATACTTTTCAGGGCAAAGACGCTTAGAAGGCTTCATCACTTACGCTCAACATTTCAGGACGAAGCATTCGCTCAACACTCGTGTCCTTGTGACCAGCGTCTTTACCATCGAGTTGGATAGCACTATTATCTCGCGGACCCCATCTCTAGCTACGGAGATCAAGATGTACAACCCTCAACAGCTCAAGAAGAAAACTAACCATGATGTTGCTTACCTCATCATACTACTGTTGTTCGTGGCCGGGATCTTCCTCTTCGCCATGAACTTCGTCAACACCCATATACCTATACCCTGAAATCCCGCACTCTAAACTGTCGTCCTCAACCCCTACTGGTAAGAGGGGCTCACAAAACTGACAACACACAAGAGGATGCTGAAGCAGTATCTTATCCCAATCATAAAATAGGTACCGCTTAGAATCCAAAACCGGCTTCTGATATCTTTTGGATTTTCAAAAGACGGTTTTGAAGAGACGGATGGTCAGGCATTTTGCAAAGGACACTGTCCCGGATAGAGTAGTGAACAGGATCCTAGAACTGGCTCAGCATTATCCTAGTGCTGGTTTCAGCCAGGGAGTAGCGTACGTTGTCGTAAAGGATCCTGAGGTCCGGAAGAAGATAGGCCATGTTCAAGAGGAAGAAGAGTACGTTTCGATGGGCTTTCACCCCTTCATCTCTGAAGCTCCCGTTGTCATCGTTGTCA
>VBBH01000080.1:1744-6808 GCA_005888695.1 Candidatus Bathyarchaeota archaeon | reverse complement strand
GTCCATTGAAGACGATGTCTAGGGTGGTATTGCTTAGTACGTTGACGCTTTGGAGTTTGCCGACTAGATTGTATCCGGCAGTGTAGGCGAGGTCTCTAAGAGATAGTAGGCTGAATGCCACATCCTTCGCATCCACGACCGCTCCATCTTGCCATCTCAGGTTCTGTCGCAACTCGACTCGGAAGTGTTCGTTTCCTTTCGAGTCTATGGATTGGGTGAATGTATTGCACATCCAGCAGAATACATTGCCTGGTTGGACTGGACTCGAGAAGAAGAGTGTGTCGTATACTTCGCCAAGCACGTTGAACTCCCAAGCGGTTTGTGCATTGAAGATGTTCAGGTAGGTTGTGGGTGATGCTTGTCCGTATCGGAGTGTTGTCGGGTCTCCGCCTCCAAACGTGTAGATCGGATTAGACGGAGTGTAGCCAGAGTTCTGATGAGCGTTGAGTAGTGTATAGAAGTTCGGATACCCAACTCCAAGGTGGTTGACGAGTCCCGCGACACTAGTAAGTGCTGGTGTCCGGACTCCCTCGGTATAGACCGGAATATCGATAGCATTCGCCCCGAACACGTTGAAGGCTGCTAGAGCCTCCTTGCGAAGTGTCGGGACGTCTATCGTTTGAGCGACTATTTTGAGGTGTTGGTCGAGTGTTGGATTGCATACGAATGATGGATTGCTTGGGAAACCATTCTGGACGCCGCCGCAGTAGTCGGTTGCAAACTGGCTGTAGTATAACGTGTAAAGGTCAACAGGATAGGCACCGGCTAGGCTGTAGCCGTAGGTGAACGCGTCCCAATCGTCGATCGGTGAGACTGGTGGATCGCTAAAGACAACGGGGTAAAGGCAAAATATCTGAAAACAGGATGGATTCGCGGCCTGTCCGCCGAATAATTGATTGAGAGCGTTGATGAATTCGTTTGCTAGGTTGAGACGGGGTTGTTGGTTCCGGATGACAAACCGTAACGGATGAGCGAATACGCCGGAGATGACGCCGGTCAGGATGCAGGTTCCGGCTTGTTTTCCGGTTGCTATTCCAGCCGTGATCATATGGTCAGCGGCTGCACAGAAGTCTATGCTGCCTTGAGTTGCGAAGCCGCTGGGATCGTCGCCAAAATTGTAGGCTCCTAGACAGGTCGGATACAACGCACTGGGGTACAAAGGATCCCATGAGCATTGCACCGTCACGTTGCTACCTGACGGGTCCAGGGCGAGCGGTGAAGGATCAGCGATAGGTAACAGGGCTTCTCCGAATCGTCCTCTATTGTTTTGTGCGAACCTGGGCCGGTCGATTAGGTGGGCGAAGGCTTGACGCATGTTGAGCCCGCACTGAGAGACGTAAGTTTGTTCTGTGGAAGTGAATTGTATGCCGGTGTTCCAGTCGCATCCCCAGTAGGGACCATTGGCTGGAGAAGTTGGGGATTCTTTGCTGGCTGTGAAGCGACTGCTGGCTCCATTGAAATAAATCCCGAAAATGGTGAATCCTCCCTGTAACGGGCTCAATTGAAAGTCTTGGTTGCTTTCAACCGACGCGTAGTCTGCGGCGGGCAAGGGCCAATCCGTGAGATCAAGATTTCCGGCTAGAAAACCATTGAATTCCGCAGTATCGCTTGCATAGTAATGTAGCTGGAGATTCTTCACCATCGGACCGTAGGGGGCCCAGGTATTGAGAGTAGGCGTAGTCCCAGAGACGGGTTTGACATTCAGGTACATGCTATTTGCAAGTGTTAGAAATATGAGGATAGACGTAGCATAGGATATTCTTCGCGGGTTCAAGGCTGAAGATTATGCTGACAATGGAAAAGATGTAACTGTCTTAAGTTTATCCCTTTTTCCAGGCGGCTTCGTAGTCTATCTTAAGTGTCCAGGGTTAGGATGTAGAGTTTCAACAGATCTGTCCACGGTTATAGTTCACGGGAGACGGGTCGTGTGATGTTGGGAGTTGCGAGTTTACTACTTGTGGACCATGTGGCACGCGACAAAGTGTCCCGGTTCCGCTTCGATCAATGGAGGCTCCAGAGTAGTGCATTCGCTGAATGCATAGGGACATCTTGTATGGAACCTGCATGCCTGCGGCGGGTTGAGGGGACTCGGTATCTCGCCTGATATGGGTAGGTTGCCTCGTCGATAGTCTGGGTCCGGGACAGGTACCGCCGCGATCAAAGCTTGCGTGTACGGATGTAGTGGATTCATGATCACCTGGTCGGTTGGACCCATCTCGACTATCTTGCCAAGATACATGATGGCTAATCGATCGCAGACATGTTTTGCCAGTGCTAAGTCGTGCGTGATGTAGATGAATGAGACTTGGCGTTTCTGGACTAATTCAAGCATTGAATTGAGGACTTCGGCCCGGATGGACACGTCGAGCATTGAGACAGGCTCGTCTGCAACGACGAACTCGGGATTAACCACGAATGCTCTGGCCACTGCGACGCGTTGGCGTTGTCCACCACTCAGTTCATGGGGGAATCGTTGGAGGAATTCTTCCGGTGGGACCACTTCGACCTCCGAGAGAATCTGTTTGACTCGTTCCAGAATCTCGGCTTCGGACTTTGCTATTCCCTGAATGCGTAATGGCTCGGCGACGATCTCCTTGATAGTCATTCTTGGGTCCAAGGATTCATAGGGGTCTTGGAAGATGATCTGCATCTCCTTTCTCAAGGGTTTCAACTGTCGCGGTGAGAGTTTGGCGATGTCTCTTCCTTTGAAGAAGACCCGTCCATCTGTTATGTCTGTTAATCTCAGGAGTAGTCGGCCGGTGGTGGATTTGCCGCTGCCGCTCTCGCCTGCTAATCCGAAGACTTCCCCCTTTCGGACGAAGAAGCTGACATCATCGACAGCCTTGACAAACTGGGTCTGTCCACTCACAATGGTTGACAGGAATCCTTGCCGAACAGGGAAATATTTTTTCAGTCCGATAACGCCGATCAGTGCATCCTGGTACTCGGACGGGATCTGGCTCAAATCCTTCTGCGCAGGGGTGAGAGCCATTGGTCCGCCGTTCTGATCAGTAGCGCTATGCTTCTTTCGTGACGGTAGCTTGAACTTCATGATCCTTCTCTATCGCGTGTCTACTATTCTTGTGGGTATAAGTGACAATGCGCTAGATGGTTTGTTTCATCGACTGGCAAGAGTTTGGGATCTACACTTTTACAGATATCCATCACGTATGGACATCGAGGGTTGAACCTGCAACCGACCGGCGGGTTCAATAGGTCCGGTGGCTGGCCGGGTATCGAGACCAGCTTCTTGCGTTCGCCTTTGATGCTTGGAAAGGCGCCTAGTAATCCTTGGGTGTAGGGATGCAATGGTTTGGAGAAGATCGATTTCGTGTCGCCGTACTCGATTACTTGGCCTGCGTACATGATCGCGAGTTTCTCGCAGGTCTCCGCTACGATCGAGAGGTCGTGGCTGATGAAGACCATTGAAAGATTCAGTTTGTCTTTCAATTCACGGAGTAATTTGAGAATCTGGGCTTGGACTACAACGTCCAATGCTGTGCCAGGCTCGTCCGCGACTAGGACTTCAGGATTGGCGGCTAGGGCCATGGCGATCAATGCGCGTTGTCGCATTCCACCGCTGAACTCGTGGGGATAATTGTCTGCGCGGCCGCTGTCGATCCCGACCATTTCCAGTAATGTCTCGACTCGTTCTCTCGCCGCTGTTCGGCCTACGCTGGGCTCATGGATCTTGATCGCTTCCGTAATCTGATCGCTGATCTTGAATACCGGGTTCAAAGCGTTCATCGCGCCCTGAAAGACTATCGCTATTCCTTTCCAGCGGATCTTTCGGATCTGGGAGTCACTCATTTTCACCAAGTCGTTTCCGTTGAAGAGAATCCTTCCTTTCCGTATTCGGCCGGCGGAGGGTAGTAGTTTTAGGAGTGATAGTGCGACGGTGGTTTTTCCGCAGCCGGACTCTCCTACGAGTCCCATGGCTTCGCCTTTTTCAACTTGGAAGTTTACGTCTTCGCAGGCTTTGACCCAGCCGCGGAGGGTTTTGTAGTTGGTTGTTAAGTGTTCGACTTGGAGAACGGGCAAGAGTTGTTGGAATACCTACTGGTGCCTCTCTGGATGAAAGGGACGGGGGCTAAGCGGTAGTATAAGTCTTGGGTAGGAAAACCCTCGGATCTTAACATGAACCTATCCTAAGCCGAGAGGGCTTGGGGAAAAGCAAGGGTCTGGACGGACGGGAATTTGTTGTGAGATATGGTTGGAGAGTGTTCAGATGTCGTTCTTTGGGACTTGAGGAGCCCGATTAACAGATAATTTCCTTGAAACAGTGTCATTAGCATGAGTAGACAGAAAAATCTAGTAGCATTAGCCTTCCTCCTATGTTTGACAACCCTGGTTGCCGCGGTTTCTGCGGGACCAACCTCAATTCTTCCAATTACAACCGGTCTAAACTCACGTATCACTCCTACCGGAGGATCTGGACCGAGTCCGTCCCAACTTCTTGCGACAATCTCTCCTCTTGCTGGAGGACTAGCCTCCCAATCTGCGGTTTCACTGGACGGCCAGAGCACTTGCACTCTTACAACGCCAGCTAGCGGCTGTGGTAAGACTACACTTTCTGCCGCGTCCGTTTCGACTGCCGCAACGTTTAGGGCAGGAGTGGTTATTACAGGAGCTGGAAACCCGACAGTTGGTACTGTGCTTGTTTTCAATGCGAACTTCAAATTCTGTTTCTTCGTCGGTGCGCCCCAAGCCTGCAGTGCAGCCACTTTGTGGGCACCAGGCGCAGTTGTAATCTATGATGCGAATAACAATAATGTTTACGACACTGGTGACATTGTGGTTGCCGGTGCCGCTCCGCCGACTGCTACAGCAGGTTTCAAGCCTGACGGTAGAATCAAGTTCATCGATACTACTCCAGCCAACGGTCTGTACGATTTTGGCGAAACGGTTGTGGCAGACACTACTGGCACGGCTGGAGCCAACGGTTCATGGGCTTCTCTGGCAGCCGATCCATACATTGGTCCTGCTGTTTTCGGATGGCAGTTCGGATTAAACTACGACCCCACACTTTTCCTAACCCAGATGGATCCATGCTCAGTGGGTAGT